>NZ_JBEFNA010000020.1 GCF_040199715.1 Fusobacterium sp. SYSU M8D902 | reverse complement strand
GTGCCTAGAAATGGATTCGAACCATCGACCGTACGGGTATGAACCGTATGCTCTAGCCAACTGAGCTATCTAGGCATGGTGGAGATAAGCGGGATCGAACCGCTGACCTACGCAGTGCAAGTGCGTCGCTCTCCCAAACTGAGCTATATCCCCGAAATGATGGAGCGGGAAACGAGGTTCGAACTCGCGACATTCAGCTTGGAAGGCTGACGCTCTACCAACTGAGCTATTCCCGCGCTACTCATCACAAAAATTATGATATCATAATAGTGAAATATTGTCAAGAAAAAAATAAAATAGTTTATTTTTTAATTGAAACTCTCTTTTTTTCTCCAATTTTAATCATAATTAAAGAAAAAATAATCATAATAAAACTAACTAAGTGAGGAGCTCTTATTCCAAATATCATAAGATCTTCAGCTCTAAAAAAGCTTACAAATATTCTAATGATACTATAAATAATAACATAGTTCCACCAGAGATAACCAGGAGCCTTATTTGTTTTCTTTCTAAGATAGAAGAAAATAAATAAGAATCCAATAAAATTTAAAATTAATTCATAAAGCATAGCTGGATGAACTGGAATATTAGGAAATTCAGAACCAGCAGGAGAACTATTGGGAAAAACAACCCCCCAAGGTACTAGAGCTTTATATTTTAACTTTTCAAATACACTTGATACATTGTATGAATTATACCAAGTATAAAAATTTGGCTTTATTGAAAATATTACACTCCAAGGAGTAAAAGTAGGGACTCCATGTATCTCACCATTCATAAAATTTCCGAATCTTCCAAGAGCTTGTCCTAATAATAGAGGAGCAGCAGCGAGATCACCTAGAGTCAATGGATTGAGTTTTTTAATATACCCGTAGATAAATGTACCGATAATTCCTCCAATAATACCGCCATGAATAGCCATACCTCCATGCCAAGTAGCTAATATTTCAGAAGGATATTTAGAGTAGTAGTCCCAGTTGAAGAAAACATAGTAGAGACGACCACCGAGTAAACCGGATATCATAGCAATGAAAGCATAATTTTCTACAATTTTACTATCTATATTTTTCTCTTTTGCTAAATATTTAGCTATTTCAATTCCTAAAAAGAATGAGATAGCATACATAAGTCCATAGAACCTGATTTCAAAACCAGCTATGGAAAATAATACTGGATGCATAAGATTCCTCCTAATCAATAACATATGAATTTATTCAATTCACTTAAGATTATAGCATAAATATTTTTAATTAGTAGTAGTATTTAAAAATAAAAAAAATAATTGAAAAAATTTGATAATTCTATTATAATATTATAGAGTATATAATAATGTGAGTAGGTTATGAAGATTATAAACTAAATTGCTTAATAACATACTTAATGTAGGAATTATAAAAAGGGAATGTCAAAAAATATATATAGAATAAATTAGGAGGACAAAATGTATTTTTGTACAAAAATTACAGAAAATGTAACTTGGATTGGTGTAAACGATAGAAAGACTGAGAGATTTGAAAACTATATGCCATTACCATATGGTGTAACTTATAACTCATATTTTATTGATGATGAGAAGACTTGTGTAATTGATTCAGTAGAGATTGGGTGTGCTTCTACATTCTTAGATAAGATAGTAGAGTGTTTAGAGGGAAGAAAGTTAGACTATATAGTTGTTAATCACGTTGAGCCAGATCATTCAAGTGGATTAAAAGAGGTTATCAGAATATTTCCAGAGGTAAAAATAGTAGGAAATGTTAAAACTTTAGGAATGCTACAAGCATTTTCTCCAGATTTTCCAGCAGATAATTTCGTAACTATTAAGGAAGGAGATATTTTAGATTTAGGAACTCAGAAACTTACTTTCGCTATGATGCCAATGGTTCACTGGCCAGAATCAATGGTAACTTATAATATAACAGATAAAATACTTTTCTCAAATGATGCTTTTGGAAGTTTTGGAGCATTAGATGGTGGTATTTTTGACGATCAAGTAAACTTTGAGTTTTATCAAAGTGAAATGAGAAGATACTATTCTAACATAGTTGGAAAATATGGACCTCAAGTAGTAAATGCTATTAAAAAACTAGGAGGATTAGAGATTAAATTTATCTGTCCTTCACACGGATTAATTTGGAGAAAAGATATTGCAAAAGTTGTATCTCTATATGAGACTTGGGCAAAATTAGAGCCAGAAACAGAGGGTGTAGTAATAGTATATGGAAGTATGTATGGAAATACTGCAAAAATGGCTGAGGTAATTGGAAGAAAATTAAACTGTTGTGGAATAAAAGAGATCAAAATATATGATGCTTCTAAAACAGATTTAAGTTTCATAGTAAGTGAAATTTGGAAATATAAAGGATTAATTATAGGTTCTTGTGCACATAATAACTCTGTATATCCAAAAGTACAACCATTATTACATAAATTAGAAAACTATGGATTAAAAAATAGATATCTAGGAATTTTTGGAACTATGATGTGGAGTGGTGGAGGAGTAAGAGGAATACAAGCCTTTGCTGACTCTTTAAAAGGAATAGAAGTAGTTGGAGAACCAGTTGAAGTAAAAGGAACTCCAAAAGCTGAGGATATTGAGAAACTAGAAGCTATTGCTGAAGAGATGGCAGCAAAATTAATAGCTGAAAGAATGTAGTAATAGCTCCTATAGCTTAGCTGGATAGAGCATCTGACTTCGGATCAGAGGGTCGAGGGTTCGAATCCTTCTGGGAGCGCCAGAAAGAGTATAAAGAGGATAGTGATGTCCTCTTTTCTTTATTAAATTGATATTATTAAATGGTATACTATTTAATGTAGTAGAGTATCTATATTTTAGGAGGAAAAATGTTAAATAACGATATATTAAGAAGAGTGAGATATGCTTTAAATATTAAAGATAAAACAATGTTAGATATCTTTAAATATGGAGAGAATCCAATTACTCATGAAGATCTTATAAATCTTTTAAAAAGAGAGGGAGAAGAGGATTTCTTAAAATGTAATAATAAAGCTTTAGAGAGTTTTTTAGATGGGCTTATTATTTTAAAAAGAGGTAAACAGGAGCCAAAAGATGGGAAAGAGTATACACCTGTTAAGATGACTAAGAATAATATAAATAATATAATTCTAAAAAAATTAAAAATAGCTCTTTCATTAAAAAGTGAAGATATGTTACACATATTTAAATTAGCAGGTTTAGAACTATCATCTTCTGAATTAAGTGCTGTATTTAGAAAAGAGGATCATAAAAATTATAGAGAGTGTGGAGATAAGTACATCAGAAACTTTTTAAAAGGTTTAACAATTTATTACAGAGGGTAGAGAAATGGTGAAAACTTTGGTATTTAATATATTGTTAGTAATAACGTTTGAAGTTTTTATGTTTTTAAATGGGCAGAGAAAGTATAGAGGTTATGTAACACTAAAACACTATGTTTTAACATTAAAGATGCCAATTTATCAAAAAGTTTTAATGATGAAAATTTTAATTGTATCATTTATAACCATTGTATTTAAAAGTTTGTTATAAAATAAGATGACTCATTGTGAGATGGGTCATTTTTTTACATTTTAATGAAAAAACCTTGTCCAAAATGTTAAAATAGTAAAAAAATAACTTGAAATTTTATAGTTTATTGGTTAAAATAATATATAGTATAGAATAAAAGAGTAAAGGTGTATTTTACAAAGTTAAGTAAGTTTTAATATTTTATTAAATTAAGGAGGACAGATGTCAGATAAAGGATTTATTCTTCAAAGTTCATATGGTTCGGTTTTCTCAGTGGTAGAAGATTTAGAGGGAAAAGCAAGTGAACAAAACAATGAAAAATTAGTAACAGTAGCAGGAAGGGTAAATAATCCAGGAGCTATAGAGATTCCTGAAAATTCAACTTTAAGAGATGTTATTGGATTAGTTGGTGGAATAAAAAATAAAAAAGAGTTTAAAGCTGCCCAATTTGGACTTCCTTTTGGAGGATTTTTAACAGCAAAGAGTTTAGATAAAGTAATAGACTTTAGCTTGTTCCCAGAAGGAGTGGATAAAAATATAATTATACTTTCTGAAGAGGATTGTATTATAACTTTTGCAAAATTCTACATAGAATTTTTAATAGGAAAGATTAAAAATAGTGAGTATGAGCAATATCTTGCTGTTCAGGATGAGATTGAAAGAATCTGGAGAATTTTAGATAGAATCTCTAAAGGAAAAGCAACAATGAGAGACGTATACCTATTAAGATATCTTTCTGATAATATAAAAACAAAATTAAATCAAAAACACAATTTAATACTAGAAAGTATTGAGCAGTTTTATCATGAGATAGAAGAACATATAGAGGAGCATAAATGTCCAGCAGGAGAGTGTATCCACTTATTAAAATTTAGAATTACAGATAAATGTATTGGGTGTACAGCTTGTGCAAGAGTTTGTCCGGTAAAGTGTATAGATGGAAAATTAAAAGAGAAACATGAGATAGATAATGATAGATGTACTCACTGTGGACAGTGTGTTGCTGCATGTCCAGTAGGAGCTATATTTGAAGGAGATCATACTTTAAATCTATTAAGAGATTTAGCTACTCCTAATAAAAAAGTTGTAGTACAGATAGCACCAGCTGTAAGAGTAGCAATAGGAGAGGCTTTTGGATTTGAAGCTGGAACAAACGTAGAGAAAAAATTAGTAGGAGCTCTTAAAAAATTAGGAGTAGATTATGTATTTGATACTACTTGGGCTGCAGATATGACTATAATGGAGGAAGCTGCTGAGTTCCAAGAGAGATTAGAGAGATACTATAAAGGTGACGATACAGTAAAACTTCCAATACTTACTTCATGTTGTCCAGCTTGGGTAAAATTCATAGAGCAAAACTATCCTGATATGATGGATGTACCTTCAACAGCAAAATCACCTATGGAGATTTTCTCGACAATAGCTAAAGATATTTGGGCAAAAGAGCAAGGGTTTACAAGAGAAGAGATAGCTTCAGTAGCAATAATGCCTTGTCTTGCTAAAAAATATGAAGCAGCTAGACCAGAGTTCTCTAGAGGAGATAACTATGATACTGACTATGTAATATCTACTAGAGAGTTAATTAAAATATTTAAAGAGTCAGGAATAGATTTAAATGAAGTTGAGGATATGGAATTTGATAATCCATTAGGACAGTATTCAGGAGCAGGTATCATATTTGGTAGAACAGGTGGAGTTATAGAGGCTGCTACTAGAACAACTGTAGAGATGATAACTGGAACTCACTTAGATAATATAGAATTTACTGAACTAAGAGGTTGGGAAGGATTCAGAGTAGCTGAATTGACAATAGGTCATATTGAACTTAGAATAGGAGTTGCTCACGGTCTTGAAGAAGCTGCAAAAATGCTTGATAAGATAAGAGCAGGAGAGGAGTTCTTCCACGCTATAGAGATAATGGCATGTAAAGGTGGATGTATCGGTGGAGGTGGACAGCCAAAAGCCTTAAAGAAACAGATCACTTTAGAGAAGAGAGCAGAAGGATTAAATAATATAGATAGAGAATTAGAGATCAGAAGATCACATGAAAATCCATATGTAAAAGCTATGTATGAAAAATATTTAGATTATCCATTAAGTCATAAAGCTCATGAATTGCTACATACAAAGTATTTCCCAAAAATTAAATAAATAAAGGGTAGAAAAAAAATCTGAAATGTGTTATCCTACAATTATAGAGCAAAACTCATTAAAATATTCTTGAGGTGATATTTATGAAAAAAGTAGGAATAGTAATACTATTATGTAGTGTGTTAACTGTGTTAGGAGGTTGTACAAGGACTGAGAAACACGTAGCAACGGGAGCTGCAGTTGGTGCTGTTGCAGGACACATAATAGGTGGAGACACAGGAACAATAATAGGAGCAGGAGTTGGAGCTGCTTCAGGAGCAATAATTTCAGATAGAACTAAATAGATATAAAAATGGATACTACAACTCTTTTATAGGGTTGTAGTATTTTTTTTAGAAATAAAAACATTAAAAAAATATATGGTATTTTAATGAAAGATTAATTAAAAATATTGACATAACTTTAAAAATAGTTTATCATATAAAAAGTAATTATTTTAGGAGGAGTTGTGAATAATATATTTTATTTTTTAGGAGAATTAATTAATCTTTCAAGCTCATATATTTTAATAGCTATGTTAATAGTAATAGGAGTATATTTTACTATTAAAACAGGTTTTGTTCAGCTTAGAATGTTAAAAGAGATGTTTAGGTTACTTGGAGAGGGAGCTATAAAGGGTAAGGATGGTCATAGAGGAATATCATCTTTTCAGGCATTTTGCATATCTACAGCTTCAAGAGTAGGAACAGGGAATTTAGCAGGAGTAGCAATAGCAATAACTATTGGAGGACCAGGTTCAGTATTTTGGATGTGGATAATGGCAATTATAGGTGCAAGTTCAAGCTTTGTAGAGAGTACACTTGCTCAAATATATAAAGAGAAAGATGGAGATCATTTTAGAGGTGGACCAGCTTATTATATAGAAAAAGCCTTAGGCTTAAAGTGGCTGGGAGTACTTTTTTCAATTATAATAACTATTGTATTTGGATTGATATTTAATTCAGTACAGGCAAATACTATAACACTGGCTTTTGAAAAAGCATTCTTCATAGATAAAAAAACTTTAGGAATAATTTTATCTGTATTAACTGGGATTATAATATTTGGTGGAGTAAGAAGAATAGCTAAAGTTGTAGAGTATGTTGTACCAATAATGGCAGTGGCTTATGTGACTATAGCTGTATTTGTTATTGTAAAAAATATTGGGATGGTACCAGAGATATTTTTACAGATAGTTAAAGGTGCATTTGGAGTAAATCAAGCAGTTGCTGGGGGAATAGGAACTATTGTAATGCAAGGAGTAAAGAGAGGACTATTCTCAAATGAAGCGGGAATGGGAAGTGCTCCTAATGCAGCAGCAGCAGCTAATGTATCTCATCCAGCAAAACAAGGATTAATACAGACTCTGGGAGTATTTACTGATACTTTATTAATATGTTCAGCTACAGCTTTTATAATCCTTATCTCTGGAGAAAATACTAAAGGAGTATCTGATGGTATACAGTTGACTCAAGAGGCTTTAGTTTCACAGATAGGAAGCTGGGGAAGTATTTTTATAGCTATCTGTATACTAATGTTTGCTTTTTCTTCAATAATAGGAAATTACTACTATGGAGAAGCTAATATAGAGTTTTTAAATGGAAAAAAATTATGGCTAATTTTATATAGAGTTTCAGTTGTAGGAATGGTTATGTTTGGAAGTATAGCTAAGATACAGGTCGTTTGGAATTTAGCAGATTTTTTTATGGGAATAATGGCAATTATAAATTTAATTGCAATAAGTTTAATAGGAAATATAGCGATTAAGGCATTAAAGGATTATAGAGAACAAAAAGCTAGAGGGCTAGATCCTAAATTTAAGAAAAGTTCTATTCCAGAGTTGAAAAATATAGATTGTTGGGAAGAGTAATTTAAAGAAAAAACATTTTGAAATTAAAAAAAAATAATGTATAATATAAGGGAATATCTAACTATATAAAAAATTCAAGAAAGATTCGAAGTTTAGTTGAGAGAGGAAAGAGTATGATTGAAAAAGCTAATAGCAACATCAAAGTTAATGATTCTCTTGTTTTGAAAAAAAGAGATGAAATAATGGAATTAGCCGGTAAGAATTTTGAAAAAATATATCCAATTTTAGAAAAAATAAATGAGGATTTTATAGTAATTGGTGATATAAAAACAATGACTTTTAAATTTCCTAAAATTCTCCCAAAGAAAATTGGATTACCTTCAGAAATAGTTGAAAATCCTTACACATACTGGAAAAAAATTGTTCATGAAAAAGATTTATCTAAATTTAAAGAGGCAACTTTAGGTTTAATAAAGGGCGAGTATGACTATAATGATATTGAGTATCGTGTAAAAGATATTAGAGGGAAAAATATTTGGTTGAAACACAAGGGAAGTATTATAAGAGATGAAAATGGAGATCCTTGGTTACTTATAAGTGCAATATCAATTTTAGGAAAACAAACTAATATAGATAATATTACCAAACTAATGAAATTTACTGAATTTTTTCAGCACTTTTGTGAAAAATTAAAAAATACTCGAATAAATAATCTTGGAATGATGATTATAGGAGTTGATAACTTTAAAGAAATTAACCAGTTACATAGCCGTCAATATGGAGATCGAGTATTAAAGATGTTAGCAAATATAATTCAATACTCTCTTCCAGAAGATATATGTCTTTATAGATTAGATGGAGATAATTTTGGAATAATTTTAGAAGACTCTTCAAAAGAGAGAGCAGAGGAGATCTACTTAAATATAAAATCAGAGTTAAAAAAAGTTCAGATATTAAAAGATGAGAAAATAAATGTAACAATATCTGCTGGTTGTGCTATTTTTTCTAGGGATAAAATAACCTATCAGGAGATATATAAATTTACAATTTATTCATTGATGTATAGTAAAAAAACAGGGAAAAATAAGATTGTATTTTTTTCTAATGAGGTTATGGAGAATAAAATTCGACATTTTGAGATACTATATTATCTTAAACAGAGTATAGAGAATAATTTTAAAGATTTTGAGATCTATTACCAACCACAAGTTTCAGCTCAAACTGAAGAACTAATAGGATTTGAAGCTTTACTCAGATGGAGATGTGAAAAATTTGGTTCTGTATCACCAAATGAATTCATTCCTTTCCTAGAAGAGACAGGAATGATAAATATAGTTGGGAAGTGGGTTTTAGAGGAAACGATAAAATTCTTTAAAGATTGGTTAAAAATATATCCAAAATTAAAGATAAGTATAAATGTTTCATGTATACAATTAATGAATAAAAAATGTATTCCAGAGTTTAAAAAGATAATTGAGGAGAACAGTTTTCCAGTGAAAAATTTAATTCTGGAGATAACAGAGAGTAGTACAATAAAAAATGTTAAGACATTGAAAGAGATCTGCAAAAAAATTCAAGATTTAGGAATTGATATAGCCTTGGATGATTTTGGAATGGGTTACTCTTCTTTTGGAATATTAAAGGAAGTTCATGTAGATATGATAAAGATAGATCGTTCTTTTGTTAAAGATCTTTTAGAAAATCCTTTTGATGTTACATTTATAAAGTTTATAGTTGAAATATCAAAACAATACAATATAAAAGTATGTTTAGAAGGTGTTGAAAGAAAAGAGGAATTAGAAGTAGTTAAGAGTCTGGATGTAGATTATATTCAAGGATATTATTTTGGAAAACCAGAGTCTAAAGATGAGACTATAAGAAAGCATTATAAAAATTTAGCAAAGTAATGGAAACGTTATGACGCAAAGCTATAGGGCCTTTTAAAGTGGCAGCCAGTTGCACAATCACAAATTTATTTGTGGTTGTTTTTTTTGAATAAGGGAGGTTATATGAAAAAAAATACAATACTATTACTATTTTTATTGATTTCTATATTGACAATAGGAAGTAATAAAACAGCAATAGTGGAAGTAACTGTTGACATTTTAAGACCAATAACAATAACGAAGATTTCAGATGTTGATTTTGGCAGTATAAGTATAGGGAGTTCAAATGTTACTGTAAAGCAAGAAGGAAAAATTGCTATTACTGGTTATGGAAATATAAAGGTAGAATGGAAAGCTTTAGAAGGATCAGAATTCAAATCGATTAAGGAGAATTTAGAAGTACCAATTTATAATAGTGCTAGGAAGGCAATCACAACAAAATTAATGGTAAAAGATTTAAACTCTTTAAATGGAAATAATATAAAGATAACAAAATTAACTGGAGAAGAGTTTTCAATTGGTGGAGTAATAGAAAATGTACCAGTAGAAACAGAACCGGGAAAATATTCTGGTGGAATTGTAATAAGAGCTACATATGTAGATTAGAGGAAGATATTGGTTAGGAGGAGAGATGAGAAGGTTTATATTTTATTTTATATTGATATTACTTAATAGCTTATTATATTCTAAGGAGATTTTAAAAGTTAAAGTTCCATTTAATAGAGTGGATATGTATCTATATAGAGATATGGATAAGGGTAAATATGAGGGAGTCTATGTAGATATATTAGAGAAATTAGAGGAGAAAAAAAATTATAAATTTGAATATATATTTAATGAGAAAGATCCAGATGTAATTTTGAGGGCTGTGGAACCAGAAGAATTAGCTGGATATAAATTTATACAGATGCCAATTACCTATAGAATAGCTGTATTAGTAAAAAATAGTGGTAAATTGACAAAAATGAGTGACTTAAAAGGGTTAAAAATAGGATATGTAGAAAATTCAAGAGGAATTGATGAAATAGAAAAAAGATTTGATAAGATAAAATTTGATAAAATAGTAATGAAGAATAGAACAGATGCATTGGAAAGTTTAAAAAATGAGGATATAGATGCACTTATTTTGAGTAACTGGATTGAGAATAACTCTGTTGAAACTTCGGTGAGAGTTATAGAAAATATTCTTTATAGAGAGCAGATTGCAATTAAAGAGGAATATAACAGTTTATATAATAGCTTAAATGAGGAATTAAAAGATTATGATAATGAGAAATTGAAAAAAACTTTAGATAAAAATAGAATAAATTTTTATAGATATATTTTAAAGGATATTCCTAGTTATGAATATGTAAAAGAGAAATATAAAAATATAAAAGTAAAAATTCCTAGTGATGAATATCTACTACCAATTTATTATAAAAATAATGGAAGTATAAAGGGGATATTACCAGATATAGTAAAAGATATAGAAAAAATCCTAAATATTCCAATCACTATAACTAGATCAGATGATTGGGATATCAATGGAGTGATAATAGAGAAAAATGACTTGAAAAAAGATTATATGTTTACTAAGCCTTATTATCAAAATACAGTAGGGATAGCCAATAGAAAATTAGATTCTTTTACTGTAAAATTATCAGATTTAAGCCATGAAAAAATAGTAATGGTAAAAAATGTAGATATTGAAATTCCATTGCCAGAAACGATAGAAAAATCAAAAATAATATATGTTGAAACGTTAGAAGAGGGAATAAATAAATTATTAAATTATGAGGGAGATTATCTTATATTTTTTACAAGTATGCTAGAGGGAGCCATAACAAATAACTTTCTTGAGAATAAGATAAAAATAGCTGGAGTTTTAAATGAAGATTTCAGTATAAGTATGGGAATAAAGAAAAAAGATGTGGAATTAGGAAATGTTTTTCAAACTCTTGTAGAGAGTTTTAGCTTAGATAGAACAATGATTGATTCAAGAGCAAATAAAAATATTTTATTTGAGAAAAACTATAAACTGATTGCTCAAATAGTAATCCCATTAATTATTTTTATAATTATTTTAACAATATTAATTTTAAAAGCTGAAGCAAACAGAAAGAAAGCGGAAAAATTAAGTGAAATGTTAGTAGAAAGTTTTGAAGCTATCCACCAATTAGATCAAGAGGAAGCTGGAGATCATGGAAAAAGACTAGCAATGTATTCAGAGTTTCTAGCTAAAAAATACAATTGTAATAAAGCTTTTATAGCAGAGATAAAAAAACAAACACCATTTCATGATATTGGAAAGATAGCTATTTCTAAAGATATATTGACAAAGCCGGGAAAATTAACTGAAGAAGAGTTTAATGAAGTAAAGAAGCATACAGATATAGGAGCAAAGATAGCAAAAAAATTGCAATTGGGTGATATGGCTGAAAATATAGTAAGATTTCATCATGAAAAATGGAATGGTAAAGGTTATCCATTGGGATTAAAGACAAAAGATATACCACTAGAAAGTAGAATAGTAGCAATAGCTGATATGTATGACAATTTAAGACAGACAAAAATTTATAGAAAAGGATATAGTCACTTAGAAGCTGTTGAAATTATCAAAAATGAAAGAGGAGAAAGTTTCGAACCTGAAATTGTTGATATATTTGAAAAAAATCATAATTATTTTGAAAAGATATATCAAAGCTACAATAAATCAGTTTACTTAGTAAACGATATTTTCAATTTGAAAGAGGATTAGGAAAAGAGGTAGAGAGTTTGAAGAAATATATAATTTTATTCATATTTAAATTTATAATAAGTTTTGCAAATAAGTTACCTTTAGACCTAGAGGATAATTTTTTTGATGATATATATCAAGAAAACATTCAAGAAAAAGCTTTGAAGAATATTAAGATTAGCCAAGGAAGAAAAATTTCAAATTTAAATCCAATTTTAATCAATGATGACTATTCAAAAAGATTTGTTAATTTGGTATATAATAGATTATTTATAAAAGATAATAATGGAGAGATAAAACCTAGTTTGGTAAAAGAGTTTAAATGGTTAGATGAAAAAAATCTTTATATTGAATTAAAAAGTGATATTTATTTTCATAATGGAGATGAATTAGAAGCAAAAGATATAAAATTTTCATTGGAACAGTTAAAAAATAATAATTTAAAATACTTATTTTCAGAGATAATGGAGATAAAAATTTTAGATGATAAGAAATTAGTTATAAAGTTATCAGAAGAAGATAATACTTTTTTAGAAAAATTAACTTATGATGTTACATCTATTGTAAAAATAAAAGGGCAAAAAATATATGGGACAGGTAAATACTATGTAAAATCTCTGAAAAATAACTCAATAGTATTGAGGGAAAATAAAGATTATTTTGAAGAGGTAGCCTTAGTAGAGGAATTGCAATTTTATAGTGAGATAAAGGATCAAAAAAGATTGATTTCACTCTTTAATGAAAGAGTAGATGCAGTACTAGATATAGATGAAGAGACATTGGAGTATGGAGAGAAATTTAAGATAATTGATGAGAATAGCGTTATAATTGAAGATAAAACAGTTAGAATATCTGTCTTATCTTTTGGACAGAAATATAGATATTCTAGAGCTGAAAAAGAAGATTTAAGAAGAGTGTTAGGGAAGGAAAAAACTCCATTTTTTCCTAAAGAACTGATAAATATTGATGAGAGAGAGAAGAATACAAAAGCTAATTCTTCTAAAAATATAAGTTTAAAAAAGAGTATAGATTTGATGATTCTTAATACAGATAAAAATATTAAAGAAGCAGAAGAGATAAAGAGTTATTTTAAAAGAGCTAATATTGAATTAAATATATTGCCACATAATTTTGAATCATATAGTCAGAAAATGAAAAATAAAGATTATGACTTAGCTCTTTACGATATTTCCATAGTAGGAAATGATATTCTATTTAATATTGCTAAAATATTTTTAAAAGATTTAGAAGAGTATGAGGTATATAACTCATTAAAACCATTTTTTAAGCTTTTAAAACAGGAGAAAACAGCAAAAGGAAGAGAGATCATACTAAAAAAAATGTTAGGTTTAATACAAAAAGAGTTACCATATATACCTATAAAAAATCATAAAGATTATATGATTATTTCAGAAAAAGTTGAAAGATATTATAAAGAATGGGAGAAGAAACAGATATGAAAAAGCTAATTGTGATATTTTTAATGCAGATAAGTATTTTTATAAATGCTTTTAGTATGAGTGCTAGAAGTGACTATGCTTATTTTAGTGAAGATGTTATTGCCAATATTACAACACGAATAGATTTTACATTAGTTGGAGTAAGAATATCTGGGAAAAATATAGATAAGGACAGTTATTTTCAATTGGAAGGAAATAGTGGATTAAATAGCAATTTCTTATTGGGAGAAAACTTAATGATAACATCTTCAGAGAATAATATAAGAGGAAATAAAGCATATTTTAGAGATAAAAAAGGCGAGTTTACTTCAGAGATAAAATTGGATATAAAGGGAACTCTTTTATTAAATTGGAGAGGACAAGACAGAAGAAGCAATTTGGTAGTAGGAAGAGTTTATGATAGATTTGGAAATTGGGAAAAAGTTTCTCTTGAATTACAGCAGATCAACATAATAAAACCTTTAGAGATTAAGGTTGAAGATCATATGTATTTAGGAAGAGCAATAGCAGGTGAAAGATTAGATACAGAGAGTACAAATGGAGCTCATCCAGCAAGACTATCTTTTATAGGGGAAGTGGGTCATAATATAAAGATTGTTATTCCAGAAGATGTAAAGATCGTAAATGAGCTAGGTGATAGTTTAGATGTAAAATTAAGATTTAGAGATAATAGAGGTACTAAGATAGTAAAGAAAATCATAAAGATGGAAAATAATCAAGGAATAATAAGAGATTTTTATATAGATGGAAGTACTGAAACAAACTCAAATAATTTTGGAAAATATAAAGGGAAATTTACAGTGAGAGTAGAGTATGAAAGTTAAAAAAATATTTTTTATATTAATCTTTTTTTGCTTTATAAAAACTTATTCAAAAATTGAAGTAGAAAATTTAAATGATTCATATATTCAAATTAATATAAAAAATTTAACAGATAATTTTTTTATGGTAAAATATGATGAGACAACAGAAGATGTATATGTAGGTTTAAATAGTTTATTTTATTTTATGGAGCTATATGGTATTGAGATAGATTTGAAGAATAGGAGAATAGAAGGAAATATAGATGATAAAAAATTTAATATAGCTTTTTCAACTGAAGAGAGTTTTGAAATGGAAGGAGAGCTATATGTAAATATTAAAACACTAAAAGAGAGATTACCATTTAAAAAGATAGAGTTTGATTTCTCATCTCTTAAACTTAATTTGGAACCTGAATTTACTCTTCCATATGAGAAGAGAGAAAAAGGAAAATTAGAGAGATTAAGATTGGACAGTCGTAAGAAGAAGAGTAATAAAAAAGTAGATTTTGAGATGCCTAGAAAGTTGATAACCCCAGGATTATTTAAAATAGGATATTCAAAATATGATATAGAAGATTCAAATTATAGAATAAATTATGAATACTCATCTCAACTGCTGTATGGAGAGTTATATTTAGACGGTGAGTTTAAGCCAGAGCGGAAAATTAATTATGGAAATTTAACCTATTCAAATATCAGTGAAAACAATGATTTAGTTTTAGGAAATTTCTCTTTAAAAGCACCTAACTTTATAGATGTAAATTCAAAAATGTTAGGAGTAAATTTTGATAGTAGTGATGTATATTTAACAAATGATTCAGGTGTAACAATTATAAGAGGAGAAGCTAAGAATGTAGAGAGTGTTGAGCTATACAGAAACTCTTTTTTAATTGATTATATTAGACCATTTTCAGAATATTATGAGTTTAGAGTTGATGATGGGGTATTTAATTCAAATTATACATTAAAAATATACTATAAAGATGGTAGAATAGATGAGAAAAAAGTATATTCTCTTTCTGATATAAATCTTTTGAAAAAAGGTAAGAGTAGATTTGTATATCAAGGTGGAAAAAATGATGAAGAAAATCATTTTCAAACTATAGGAAAAGCCTATTACGGTATTAGTGATAATCTAACTTTAGGTTTAGGTGGAATGAGCCTTAAATCAAATAATGAAACTGAATATAAACTATTAGAAAATGATTTTTTATTAAGAGTAGGGAATAAAAATATTCCAATGTTGATCAATTACAAAAATTACTATGACCAAACTCATAAGAAAAACAACTACGAACTAGAGATTGAGCAAAAATTATTTTCATATAATATAAAATTAGTAGAGAATAGATATGCCAAGATAAAAGATGAAGATGTAGATGTAAAGCAGTATAACTCAGTTTCTCTAGGGAAAAGTTTTGATAGAAATTTTTTAGAGTTTGGAGTGGAGAGAATTTTAAAATATGATAATATTAGTGGAGAGAATAAAGAGAAAATTATTTATGGTATGTGGGATAGTTCTATATTTTCACCTATATATAATTCATTAAAAATAGAAAAGAGTATAAAAGGAAAGAATGAGGAGATAACTTATAAACCTTCACTTAGCTACTCTAATTATGATGATATAACAGTTATCTTAGAAAGTTCATTTTCAAAAAATAACTTAAAAAGAAGATATGAACAGGAACATCTTCTAAGGATTAACTTGAAGAAGAAGGAATTGATAAAAGATACTTTGTATGCTGATTTAGGTGTTAATATAGGTTATTCAAATGAGAAGGAAAAGTTTAGATATGGATTTATGTTCAATATTGAATTAGATGATTTTATATATTTAAGATCACCATTAAATACTACAATAGATGAAGCTGGTAAAGAAAAAACACAAGTTGGCTTAGAAGTAAGTAAAATAATTGATTTGAGTAATCCAAAAAGAAAGATAAAAAGAGATGTTTCACTTAACAGCTCGTGGATTCATGGAAAAGTTTTTTTAGATAGAAATGGAAATGGAATTTTTGATGAGGGAGAGTTACCATTAGAAAATGTAAAAGTAATGGTTAATAACAGATATTTTTATTCAGACAAAAATGGAAACTATGTGGCAGAAGGATTTTATAATAATGAGGAAGTTACATTGACTGTAGATAGAAAGAGTATAGATCCAATGATGAAGAATACAAAAGAGTCATTAAGAATAAAAACAAGAAGATCTTCAGGGGCAAAAATTGATATACCTGTTGAGGTAATTTCAATGGTTATGGGAAATATATTGTATACAGATGAATTTACAGAAAAAGAGTTTGTAAGAACCTTATCACTGGTAACTATAGTTTTAGAGAAAAATGGAGAGATAGTTAAAATAATAGATCCTGAATTTGATGGAATGTATTTTTTTGAAGATGTTACTCCAGGGGAGTATACAATAAAATTTGATTATATTGGAGATAGAAATATTGGATTTAGTAGAGAAGCGATTCCTATAAAAATTACATTAAAGAATCCAGAAGAGGGGGAATATTTTGAAGGATATGATACAAAATTAATAAAATTAGAAAATATGGATGAGGAGAAATCAGAGGATATATCAGAGTATTTTTAGGTGAAAGAGAGTTAAATTGAGATGAGAAAATTTAATAAGACAACTATAATCTTATATATGATAGTGGGAAGTCTTACTTTTTCAAGAGATAGTAATAGAGTTGAGACAGCAAATAAAAAGGTATTGAAGAATAATATTATTTATATTGAAAATGAAGAGACTCCCTTTACAGGAAAAATAATTGATAAAAATATACAGGAAGAGTATAAAGATGGAATTAGAAATGGCTTGTTTAAGGGAGTGTTTTTAGATGATGGTGAAGTATACCTATATGAAGGAAGATATTTAGAGGGAATTAAACATGGTGTTTGGAAAATAATGTATGCAGATGGAGAAATTAGAGGGAACTTAGAGTATTCATATGATAAACCTTGTGGACAATGGAAATATTTTTATAAAAATAAAATTTTAGAAGGATATGAAAATTTTGAAGATGGAGTTTTATCAGGAAGGATTGAGTATTTTGACAAGAGTGGAAATGTAAATATTGACACCTCATATTATAAAGGATTATTAAATGGAAAGTTTGTAAAGTATCATTCAAAAGATAGGGTAGATGTAATAGCTAATTTTCACTATGGAAAATTAAATGGCACCATAAAGTTTTTTTCAAAAGAGGGACCCTTATTACTAGAAGGAAAATATTTTCAGAATAAGAGAGTAGATTTTTGGAAATTATTTTATAATAGTGGAGATATAAAAACTACGATAAACTATAAAGATGGGAAGAAAGATGGAGAGATGATCATCTATGATAAGGCTGGGATGGAGATGGAAAGGGTTATCTACAAAGATGGAAAAGAGCTGGGGAATGAAAAAGATAGCAGTGAGCTACATCAAAATAAGAGGGATAAACTGATAAATAAATTTAAAACATTTAGTAGAGAATTATATTATGAGAAATATAACGAGATCTTATCCAAATTGTAATAATAAAAAGGAGAGTGTTTGATGAAAAAAATATGTATATTATTAATAATTTTATACAATACAGTTTTGGGACTAAATTTTTCAGTAGCTCCAACTAGTTTTCAATTAGATTTAGAAAAAAATCAAACAAATGAAGTTTATCTTATAAATAATACATCTGAACCTCTTAGAATAGAAGTTTTCACAGAAGCACCTGAAAGTTATGAAAATAATAATTTTAATGATAGGATTACAATATTTCCAAAAGTTTTTTCGATAAAGCCAGGAGCGAAGCAGACAGTAAGATTTAAGATAAAAATTGATAAAGATATGGATATAGGAGAATATAAAAGTTTATTAGTCTTTAGAGAGAAAAAAAGTGAGATAAAAGCTGAAAATGGAAAGAGCATAGGGTTTTCAACAAATCTCTCTTTTATAACTGAATTAGCAATAGGTATTACCGGGAATATAGGAGAGGAAACAATAGATGTTAAAGTAATTGAAAAAGAGGTAAGTTATAAAAAGGGAGTTATTACAATAAACACAGATGTAATATCGAATGGAAACAGCAGTGAAAAGTTAATATATTCTTTGGAAAATGAAAGTGGAGAGGAGATCTTATCAGGAAGATATGGAAACTCTCTGAGAAGAGGAAAAAAAGAGATAACATTATCTGTTAAGTTGAAAAATAAAGATTATAAAAAACTAAAACTGTATATAAAAGATAAAGATGGGAAAAATATTTATTTAGAAAAAAACTTGACATATAGTACACAACTTTGATATACTATACTAGTAATATAAATATTGGCAAAGTAGTAGAAATGCTATGACGCAAAGCTATAGGGCCTTTAAAATGGTAGCCAGTTGCAACTAAGATTAAATTATAAAGTTTAATCTCAGTTGCATTTTTTTTTGAAAAATATTAGGGAGGAATAAAAAATGAAAAAATTATTATTAGTGGGATTTTTATTAGTACAGGGATTAGCTTTTTCACAAAATACAGGAGCAGTAGAGGGAAAAGTTAATGTAACAGCAAAGGTAATTAAACCTTTAGAGATGAATGTAATCAATCATGTAGATTTTGGATTAATAACTCCAGGACAAGAGAATAAATATTCAGAAACTTTAGGATTATTTGAAATAAAGGGAACACCTGGAGAAAATATTAAAGTTTTTATAAAAACAGATGTTTCAGGAGGGTATACTCAATTAGGAACAACAGAAGCAGTACACCATGTAACTATGACTACTGGTGAAGGAAGTGCTAAAAATGAGAAAATGGAAGCAAGATTAGGAGTAGTAGCAGAGGGTGGAGAAAATTTAGCTGAGAATCTTGTTTTAAATGAAGGGAAAAAATTATTCTCTATTGGTGGATGGACTTCAGCAGCAGTAGATCAAAAAGAGGGAAGCTATAGAGGAGAAATGACAATAAAAGCTTTATATGATTAATTAAAAAAGTCTGTAAATTCAGACTTTTTAATATATTAAGAGGAGAAATTAATGAAGAAATTTTTATATATAATTTTATTTATTATCAATATAGCAATAGCCTACTCTTTAAATTTTTCAGTAGTTCCAACTAGATATGAAGTGGAATTGACAAAAGTAAGTACCAATGAGATATATATAACTAATAATACAACTGAACCAATGAGATTAGAAGCTTATATAGAAGGAGATAAGAGGTTTGGTGAAAACTATAATCTAAATGATGATATAGTTATATTCCCTAAAAAAATCTTTATAAAAGCAGGGGGAAGACAGACTGTACGTTTTAGAGTAAAACCAAATTCTAAGTATATAGATGGTGAATACAAAAGTTATGTTGTATTTAAAGAGGTACCTTATGAAATAAAAAATGAGGATAAAAGCAGTAGATTGACAAATGTTAACCTAATAACAGAGATAGGAGTTCCAATATATGGAACTAAGGGAGAGAGTCTTATCAAAAATAAGATAGATAAAATAGATATTAAGAGAGGACAGAAAAGTATTTTAGTAAAAATAAATTTGGAAAATATAGGTAATACCTCTTCAAAATTTTCCTATGAAATAGTTTCAAGGAGATCAATAGATGGATTAAAAGGAAAGTTAGGAATGTCTGCAAGAGAGGGAAAATCTCTTATAGAAACAGAAGTACCAATCCCTAAAGAACTATATAATCAAAAAATTAAATTTTTAATAAAAGATCAAAATGATAAAGTTTATTATAGTAATACAATTTAATCTAACGGACAAGGTGATAGTCAAAGGATAAAACTTTTAATTATCACTTTGTCCGTAAAATTTTATTGTATATAAAATTAAAAATCACTTGAATATATATGAGATGTTTGGTATAATTTAACATAATTAAAAGAATTTAGGGGCAAAAAGATGAAGGGGATTATAAGAAAAAATAGAAATTTTATCATTGTTATTTTATTAGCATTATTGGGGAATGTTTTATCTTTTTACTCATTTAGAGGAAAAATAAAAGAG
The DNA here is from genome assembly GCF_040199715.1 of Fusobacterium sp. SYSU M8D902. Classification (NCBI taxonomy): domain Bacteria; kingdom Fusobacteriati; phylum Fusobacteriota; class Fusobacteriia; order Fusobacteriales; family Fusobacteriaceae; genus Fusobacterium; species Fusobacterium sp. SYSU M8D902. The sequence continues at coordinate 21,345 of NZ_JBEFNA010000020.1, read as the reverse complement.
GAAGAGATAAAGTATTTCAAACTAAATTTAAAAAATTATGCAAAACACAAGGTATTAGACACTAAATTAATAATTGATGATATGATTAATGATTTAGAAAATATAGGTAAATTAGTAAGCGAGTACGGGGAGTTTGATACTCCAGAGATAATAAAGATGCTTCAATTTTCTAAAGAGTTAACTTATTATGATTTTATAGGTGTAACAGATGAAAATGGAAATGCTTGTGATAATTTGGGAAATAAGGTTAATATAGCAGATAGAAGTTATTTTAAGAAATCAATTAAGGGAGAGGTCGGACTTTCAGGAGTTATTTCATCTAAAGTTGAAAATGGAAAATATGTTCAAATTATCTCCTATCCAATCTATTCTAAAAAAATAAAAAATAAGATAATTGGAGTGGTATATGGAGTTTTTCATTTTAAGACTATTGAAAAAATATCTAATATTAAATTAGAAAATGATGAAAATAATAAAACTTATATCTTAGATACTTCTGGAACATATATAAACAAATTTCAAAATAATGATACTGACATAAATTTTTGGCAATACTTAAAAGAAGCTAAAGTTAATGATAAAAAAATAGAGCGTATAAAAAATAAATTTTTAAGTAAAAAAGAGGGAGAATTTAGATATAAAAAAGATGGTATAACTTACTATGGGTACTATACACCATTGAGAGAGATGAAGGGATATCTTGTCTCTGAAAGTGGAGACTCTTTGATGAAAGAGAGAGTTACTTTAATAAATGAGTTAGCTTTGACAGATGAGATAGTGACAATAATCTGTTTTATAGTTATGTTGATCTGTGTTTATCTATATAATAGAAGAACTACCGAGGATATAAAAGAAGCACAAAAAAAAGCAGATGAAAATATAGATATTTTATGTACAGCAGCTGAGCACTCTAATCATATGGTATTTACATATGATAATTTCTATAAAGAGATTACATTAAAAACTAATTTTTTAACTCCTCTCTTTGATAAAAAAGTTATAAAAGCAGTACCTCAAAGCTTTATAGATAAAGGAATTGTAGCTAAAGAGAGTCAAGATAGTTTAAATGATCTATTTTTAAATAACTATAGAAGAAAAAATAGTGAAGCTGATATAAAAGTTGTTGTTGATGGAATAGAGAGTTGGTACAACATTCTTTTATTAAATACATATGATAATTACAACAGAATACTAACTACTATTGGAATAGTAGCTAATATTACTGAAGCTAAAAAGAAAGAGAAAGAGATTAAGAGAAAATTAGAAGTTTATGATAAATTAGTAGAAAACTCACTACTCTATGCAAAAGTAGATTTAAAAGATAACCAAGTGATAGAAATCAATGGTGAAGAGACTCAATTGAATTTAGATAGATTTTTACAAGATAATATTTTAAAAAATGTAAAGGATGAGCACCTTTTATTTGTTTTAGATAAGATTTCAGTAAAAAATCTGAATAAAGTATTTCTTGATCAAAAAGAGCTGTATGAGATAGAGTTTTTATATAAGACTAATGATATATATAAATGGGTATCTTGTATAATTTATAAGATAAATATTCAAGATAGTTTAAAAGTTTTATTTGTTATTAATGACATAGATAGTAAAAAACATCAAGAGATTGAACTAAAAAATAGAGCAGAAAAAGATGGATTAACAGGAATATACAATGCTACAACATTAAAAAATAAGATAAATAAAATACTTATTAGTAATAGAGAAAATGAGATAAAACAGGTATTTGTTTTATTAGATTTAGATAACTATAAGAGATTAAATGATACCCTAGGACACTGGTGTGGAGATCAGGTTTTAATAGAAGTTGCTACAATGTTGAGGAGTAAGTTCAGAGCTAGTGATATTATAGGAAGACTTGGTGGAGATGAGTTTGTACTTCTTTTGACAAATATAACTTCATATTTTGATGCAGAGAGATTGATAGAGGATTTAAGAAGTTCTTTAGAAAAAACTTATACCAATGAAACAAAAGAGGTTAAAATAACAGCTTCGATAGGAGTAGCTGTAGCACCAGATGATGGATTTACATTTGAAGAGTTATATAAGAAAGCTGATAAAGCTCTATATCAAGCTAAAAAAATGGGTAAAAATAGTTATTTTAGATATAGAGATGGGAATTAAAATAGGAGATTTTTATGCAGGAGCTAGAGGGATATCAAGAGAGACTGAAAAAACTAGAAAATAATTGTAGTTTATGTCATGCCAAACTTTGTAATATCTGTCCAAATAATAAGGCGAAAAAAGTATTGAGAGAGAAGCTTGGTTTAAAAAAGAAAAATTTTTTAAAAAAAATGTTAGAAATGATAAAGGGATGTTGAAATTTACAACATCCCTCTTCTGTTATTAAAAATATGGAATCATATTTATTAAAAAGCTTGAATGTGTTATAATAATGAAAGACCATTGTAGTGGGGGAAAAAATATGAAGAAGATTAGAGTGACTGTTCCAGAGGATATATGGCGTCTTATGAAGAATGATACTGAGGAGTTTGGTATAAATAATAACAAGTTGTGTAACTATATTCTGGAGAGATTTAAATATAGTAAGAAAATGGAAGTAGAAAAACTTTTAGAATCTCAAGGGCGTCCATTGAAAAAGATAATACAATTTGATTTAAATGTTTCAAATAGAGAGATATACTATGATGTTTTAAGGGCTAATGAAGTGGATGTAGAAGCTGAATACTTCAGAGAGCTGTTTGAATTATATACCTCAAAATTTAAGTATCAGAGAGAGATATTTATATTTGAAGATAGAGTAAAGAGCATTTTAGAAGCTATCAAAGAGAAAAAAAAGCTAAAAATTAAATATATGAAAAGTGTTGTTAGTGTAGAGCCTTATTTTATAAAACGGGAGGAGAGAGGGGATGAAAACTTTCTGTTCTGTTATAATGAAGAGAAGAAGGAGTATGCTAACTATAAATTGAAAGAGCTTGAGATCATATCTATACTTGATGAAAAAATTAAAGGTAAAGATAAAAAATATATAGAGAATATGAGAAAGAACTTTGACCCATTTTTAGGAAATGGGAATATAGTAAAAGTTAGACTGAGTGAAGAGGGGGAGAGTCTTTTAAAAAGCTTGACTAACTATAGACCAAAACTTGTAAAAAAAGATGGAGATATCTATTGGTTTGAGGTAGCTAATGAGAATGCAAAGCTTTACTTTAGACAGTTTTCTAAGGAAGCTGAGATATTAGAACCAAAGCAGTTACGTGAAGAGATAAGAAAAGAGTATTTAGAAATTTTAGCACTATATAATGAAAAATAAAAAAAATTTTAAGAAAAATTGCATCATTATATATAAATTATATTTGACACTAGAGGAAAAAATTTTTTAAGCCCCTCAGATTAAAAATATGAGAGATAATAGATCCTGCTACTATATAGTGGTAGGATTTTTAATTTTACCACTATATATTGTATATATTTTTAATTTTTATAAAAAGGTTGTATAATAACTTAGGTAAAAAATTAGTGAGGTTGATATAGATGAAAGAAGTTATAAAAAGAGACGGAACTGTTGTAGATTTTGATAAAAATAGAATTGTAAGAGCTATGACAATGGCTTTTAAACAGAGTTCTGGAACAGTTAATGAGGAACTTGTAGAGAAGATTGCAACACAGATTCAGAATTTGGATAATAAGAGAATGCATGTTGAGGATATACAAGATATAGTTGTAAAAAAATTAATGGCTTCTAGTGAGAAGGATATAGCTATAGCTTACCAAAGTTATAGAGCTATAAAGACAGAGATAAGAAATAAAGAAAAAGGAATATATAAAAATATTTCTGAATTAGTAGATGCCTCAAATGAAGATATTTTAAGTGAGAATGCAAATAAAGATGCAAAAACAATCTCTGTACAGAGAGATCTTTTAGCAGGGATATCATCAAAGGATTACTATTTAAATAAAGTTTTACCTAAACATTTAAAGAAAGCACATGAAACAGGTGAGATCCATATTCATGATTTGGATTATCTTTTGTTTAAAGAGACAAACTGTGAGCTTGTTCATATAGAGAGAATGTTAAAAGGTGGATGTAATATTGGAAATGCTAAGATGTTAGAGCCAAACTCTGTAGATGTAGCAGTAGGACACATAGTTCAAATTATAGCTTCTGTATCATCAAATACTTATGGAGGGTGTTCAATCCCATATTTAGATAGAGCCCTAGTTCCATATATTAAGAAAAGCTTTAAAAAGCATTTTACAAAAGGTTTAAAATATGTGGAGAGAGTTAGTGAAGAGATTTCTAAAGAGGTTTTAGAAAAGGGAAATATAGAGTATTCTAATATGGAGCTAAAGGAGAAATATCCACTAGCTTATGAGTATAGCTGTGATTTGACTAGAGAGTCTGTAAAGCAAGCTATGCAAGGATTAGAGTATGAGATCAACTCTCTATCAACTGTAAATGGTCAGACACCTTTTACAACAATAGGAATAGGAACAGAGACTTCTTGGGAGGGTAAACTTGTTCAAGAGTTTGTATTTAGAACTAGAATGGATGGGTTTGGAGCTAAAAAAGAGACAGCTATATTCCCAAAAATAGTTTTTGCAATGTGTGAAGGATTAAACTTAGATGAGGGAGATCCTAACTGGGATATTGCAAAACTTGGATTTGAATGTATGACAAAATCTGTATATCCAGATATTTTATTCATTACAAAGGAGCAATTAGAAAAGGGAACAGTAGTTTATCCTATGGGGTGTAGAGCCTTCTTATCACCTTGGTTTAATGAAAAAGGAGAGGAGATATATTCAGGAAGATTTAATATAGGAGCAACTACAATAAACCTACCTAGAATAGCTATAAAAAATAAGGGAGATGAAGCTGGATTCTATAAAGAGCTAGATAGAGTTATGGAGATGTGTAAAGAAAACTCAGTATTCAGAGCTCACTATTTAGAGAAAACTCAAGCAGAGATGGCACCTATTCTATGGTTATCAGGAGCTTTAGCAGAAAAACAACCTAAGGAAACAATCCAAGATCTTATTTGGGGAGGATATGCTACAGTTTCAATAGGTTATATAGGACTTAGTGAAGTTTCTCAATTACTTTATGGAGAGGATTTTGCATATAGTGATGAGATTTATGAAAAAACATTTAATATTTTAAAATATATTTCAGAAAAAGTGGATCAGTTCAAAAAAGAGACTAATTTAGGATTTGCTCTATATGGAACACCTTCTGAATCTCTTTGTGATAGATTTGCAAGAATAGATAAAGAGGAGTTTGGAGATATAGAGGGAATAACAGATAAGGGTTACTATGACAACTCTTTCCACGTATCTTCTCATATAAATATCAATCCATTTGAAAAATTGAGATTGGAAGCTCTAGGGCATAAATACTCAAGAGGTGGGCATATAAGTTATATAGAGACAGACTCTTTAAAAAATAACCTTGAAGCAATACATGGAATTTTAAAATATGCTAAAGAGGTGGGAATTCACTATATGGGAATCAACCAGCCTGTAGATAAATGCCATGTTTGTGGATTTAAAGGAGAGTTCTTAGCAACTGAAAGAGGATTTGAGTGTCCACAATGTGGGAATCATGAAAATGATAAGATGAGTGTAATTAGAAGAGTGTGTGGATATTTGAGTCAGCCAAACGCAAGACCTTTCAACAAAGGAAAACAGAAAGAGATAATAAGTAGAGTAAAACATAACTAGGAGATGGAAAATGAATTATTCTGGAATAAAATACTCAGATATGATAAATGGAAAAGGGATAAGAGTTAGTCTATTTGTGAGTGGCTGTACTCACAGATGCAAGGGATGCTTTAACAAAGATACTTGGGAACCAGACTATGGAAAACCATTTACTCAAAAAGAAGAGGATGAGATATTTTTATATTTTGAAAAATATGGAAAAACAGCAAGGGGATTATCACTTTTAGGTGGAGATCCAACTTATCATATGAATGTAGAGCCATTGACAGAGCTTTTGCAAAAATTTAAAAAGAGATTTCCAGATAAAGATGTCTGGATGTGGAGTGGTTTTACTTGGGAACAGTTACAAGAGGATCCTAAAAGATTAGCACTAATATCACTTTGTGATGTCCTTGTGGATGGAAGATTTATCCTTGAGCAAAAGGACTTAAATCAGAAGTGGAAGGGAAGTAGAAATCAGAGAGTAATAGATGTCCAGAAAAGCATTTTAGAGAAAAGAATAGTTGAGTATACATAAAAAATATTAGAATTTAGATAAAAAAAGGAAAAAAGTTATTGAAAATCATTGACGATTAGAAGTAACTTTTTTCCTTTTCTATTATATTTAATTTTTTTAAGAGTAGCTATATTCAAGTGCAGAGAATTTTAAACTAAGTTGTTTATAGTTATCTCTAAGATATTTCATCTCTTCAATTAAATTGTGTGATGCATTAGAAATTGAAATTAATTGTTTTAATTCTTTAGAATTTTTTTCACACTCTTTTGCTACATTACTGAAAACAATATATAAAAAAGATAGTGTAGTAGCTTGTATTCCTAAAAAATCTATATTTACATTTTTTCCATTCTTTATTCTTTCTACAATTATCTTATATAATTGTAATGCTTTCTTAGGAGAAACTAAGACAGAAGTATTTAAAATTTTACTTAATATGAGCTTCATTGAAGACCCCCTTATAAAAATTATATAAAACTTTCCCAAGTATTAGAATAGCTATTTATCAGGGTACACAGCTTTTCCAACCAACTTTCCTTTGTTGTTGTAGTATTTCCAAGTTCCCTTTGGAACACCGTTAGAAAAGGCACCTTGAATTTGTAAGACTCCATTTTTATGAAAAAGTAAGTATGCCCCATTATCTTTTCCATTTAAATAGGTTGTTTCAAAAACTTTAGTTCCATTCTCTTGATAAAGTACGAATCTACCAAAAAGTTTTCCATTTTTCCAATTCTCAATAGATTTTAGATTTCCATTGGGGTAAAATGTTAGCCATTTTCCATTGGCTTTTCCATTTAAGTAGTAGTTCCTATCTTTCTTTGAAATAACTCTTCCAGTAAAGGGAGTTTTACTATTTTTGTAGTATAATACCCCTTGTTTTTCTACTAATTGAGCTTCAAATGCTGTTTTTGTAGAAGAGAAACTGAGAACACTCAAACTAAAGAGTAATAAAATTAAAAAATTCTTTTTCACTGTATCACCTAAAATAAATGTTGATATTTTAATTTTAATCAAAAAAATATTCAACTAAAAAGATAACTATGTTATAATAAAATTATCCCATACTATTTTGACTTAAAAAAGTTGAAAATAGTTTAAAAAATAAAAAAAATTTTTAAGGAGGAGAGATGGAAAATTATTCACTAGAGATGTTACTTATTATTACTCTTATGGTAGTTTACAAGATCCTAATAATACAATAGACCCTAATATTAAAGATTTTTTACTTCATCTGAATTTTCAGAGATAACTTTTATATTGTTTTTTAATAATAAATCAGTTGTGGTACCATTTCCAGATATCAAATTTTTTGTAAAACTACCATCATAGATTTGTCCACAACCACAAGAGGGACTTTTTTCTTTTAGAATAGCTAGTGAACATTTATATAGTTTAGCTATTTTAAGAGCTTCTTCAGCTCCTTTTTCATATTCAAAAGTGACATCAACTCCATCTTTATTGATAACTTTATCATATTTTCTTTCAGAAGGAGTTCTCGGTGTTGCAAGACCTCCAAGCTGTTCAGGACAGACAGGTATCAAGGTGTGAGATTTTAAAAGCTCCACTATTTTTGCTACCTCTTTGGACTTCCCATCATATCTACAAGCTACTCCAAGTAAACAAGCACTGACAAGTATATTCATATTTACATCTCCTCAGAAAGTGAAAGAGTTTTCATTTTAAATGACTCAGGCACTCTTTTTATTTTATGACTTGAATAATCAAAACAAACTAAAAGAGTAGATCCACTTATAACAATGTCCCTATTTTCATTAAAAATATCATAAAAAATATTGAAACTTGTCTTAGAAAATTCAATATTCTTGATTGTTATAGAGATATTTTCATCTAAAAATAGCTGTTTGTTGTATTCTACAAAACTATTTTTTTGAATAACACCAGCTCCCTCTCCCAAATCCAACTCACTTAGACCTAAAGACTCGAAAAAAGCTATTCTAGCCATTTGGAAAAATAAAAGAGCTCTCTCATTTCCTACATGTCCACCATAATTGATATCCTCTTTCTGTATTTTATAATTAAAATTAAACATTAAAAACCTCCTAAAGATAATAGATTTTTTTCTCTAATTAAATTATAATATAATAAAAAGAAAAATAAAAGTAATATTTAAGAGGTAAACAATGATAAGATATGGAATAGATAGCGATTATAAAAGAGCGAGAGAGATCTGGGAGGAGTGTTTTAAAGATTCCCAAGAAGAGGTGGATTTTTATTTTACTAAACTATATGACAAAAATAAGTTTTTAGTTTTAGAGGAGACTGGAAGTATAAGAGCTTCTCTACATGAAAATCCATATAAGCTAAATATAAATGGGAAAATTTTTCCATCTAACTATATAGTAGGAGTGGCAGTCTCTCCTCAATATAGAGGTAGGGGATATATGAGAAAATTAATGGAGGAAAGTTTAAAAAAAAGTTATGAAAAGGGTTTGCCACTGGTTTTTTTATCTCCAATTAATCCAGAAATCTATAGAGGTTATGGTTTTGAATATATTACAAAGTTAAATAAACTCTCTTTAGAAACTAAAGAGATATGTTTTGATAAGATAGATAGAGAGTTTGAGATTGTAAAATTGGAAATAGAGAGTTCCCTTTATAGTGATTTGATAAGTGTATATGATTTTGTTATGAAAAATAGATCCTTATATGTAGAGAGAGATGAGAACTACTATAAAAATTGGGTAGCTGAGATAATAAGTGACGGTGGAGATATCTACATGCTTTACTCAAAGGGAATAGTAAGAGGATATGTAGCTCTATATAGGGGAGATATATTAACAGTAAGAGAGCTATTTGCAAAGGGAAAGAGAGAGTATGAGAACCTACTTAGCTTTATAAAAACTTTTAGAGAGTATTATCCTAAATTGGAGATAAAAACTCCTGAGGGAGAGAGAATTGAATATTATTTTAAAAATCAGAAAAGAGTCTATAAGAGTGAAAACCAATTTATAATGGGAAGAGTTTTAGATCCTAAAAAAATACTGGAGAATTTAAATATTAAAGGGATAACTTTTAAAATATCTATTGTAGATGATATTATATCTGATAATAATAGGGTTTTTTCTCTAAATGAGAGTGGACAGGTGAGTATAGTAGATACAGATTGGGATATAAGAGTAAAAATAGGAGATTTTTCACTATTGAGTTTAGGAGTGTTAAGCTTAGAAGAGTTAATATTCTTAGAGAGAATTGAGATAAAAAATACTCAAGTTGTAACTCAATTGATAGAAAAAAATATTTTTAAATTAAAGTTAAATTATATACAAGATTATCAATAAAAATTTTCCAAAAAATATAAAAGCTGTCAGATTTTTATATGCACTGACAGCTTTTATATTGTTGTTAATTAAGTAAATTAAAATACTTTAAAAGAAAGGATACTTGAATTATACATTAACCTAGTAAAAAAGTCAAGAATTATTTTTTACTTTTTTAGTAAAGAAATGTTTTCAAGGGATAATTTAGGTACAAAGTGCTGATTATTCTCATCTCTGTAGTAAGTTGTCTCATTATTAATTGCATCTACAATATGAATTTTATCTGTAGGTTTTCCTAAGGCAAGTAAGATATGTGAAGAGTATCTTTCAGGAAGTTGAACTAATTTATCTACCTCTGGTCTATTGTAAGCTCCAATAATACAACCACCATATCCTAACTCATTGGCCACAAGAAGAATGTTGTGTGAAGCAATTCCCATATCAAAGTATAGATTTTTTTCAGTTATACTTGTTAGGGGTGTTTCACTACACATTAAAATATATGCAGTTGGAGCTTCTTCAAGTGTTGGATTCCAAGATATAGCCCCAGCAAACTTCACAAAGGAAAATATCTGTTTACAAAGCTCTTCATCATTGATAAGGGCATATCTTATCTTTTGGCTATTTTTAGTGGAAGAAGCGTATCTTGTACTTTCAATCATTTTTTCAAGAGCTTCCATTGAGATTTTTTCTCTACAAAAACTTCTGTGAGAACGGATCTGTTTTAAAGTTTCAATTATCATATTAATTACCTCCATTCAAAATTAGTTCTCTATACTCTTTAGCAGATATCTTAGTTTTGGGAAGATTTTTTGTGCTGAGTTTATCATTTAAACCTCTACTGAAAAAACCAGAATTTATAGAGTTGATATGTGTGATAGCAATGGCTAAAGCATCAGCAGCATCATCTGGTTTTGGAATCTCACCAAGTGAGAGGATTTTTTGAACCATTAGCTGTACCTGTTTTTTTTCAGCCTTTCCATATCCTGTAATTCCTGTTTTTACTTGAAGAGGTGTATAGTGACTAATCTTAAGATTATTTTGATTTCCACAGAGAATAATAACACCTCTAGCTTGAGCAACAGAGATAACAGTTTTATTATTTTTAAAATAGAATAACTCCTCTATTGCCATATCAGTTGGTTGATATCTTTTTATTATCTCTGTAAGCTCAGAGTAGATCTTACAAAGACGCTCCTCCATAGGAAGATCCTTATCAGTATACACACACCCATAATCAATAACTTTAAACTTACTGTTTTCAAAATCGAGAATAGAAAAACCTACAATCGCAGTACCTGGATCTATTCCTAAAACTCTCATAATACTATTCTCCTATTTTTTAAAATTAAAATCAGTCTGTCTAAGTGCTTCATAAAGAATTATAGCAGCAGAGTTTGATAGATTTAGAGAACGTCCCATATCAATCATAGGGATAGTGATACAACTCTCTTTATTAGCATTTAAAATATCCTCTGGTATACCTCTAGATTCTGGTCCAAACATAATAAAGTCATTCTCTTTAAATTCGATATCACTATATCTTTGAGTTGTTTTAGTAGTAGCATAAAATATTCTAGCTCCAGCATTTGCTTCTACAAACTCCTCATAAGATTCCCAAATAACTAGATCAACTAGATGCCAATAATCTAACCCTGCTCTTCTTAATTGTTTCTCATCAAGTGAGAATCCTAAAGGCTTAATAAGATGAAGCTTAGTGTTAGTTAATACTGATGTTCTTCCAATATTTCCTGTATTGTATGGGATCTCTGGATTTAATAAAACTATATTCAAAATAATTCCTCCTATTGTATTAATTTTATAGTTTGAGAAAAGTACATAATAAAAATTAAGTACAGTTATTAAACTTTTATATTAATTATAGCATAAATTTTAAAATTTAGTAGTAATATTTTGACAAGATTTGTAAGGTAAAGTATAATATTAATGTAGACAAGAAAGGAATAGAATTGGAGGATAGAATGAAGATACAGACTTTTTACTTGGGAAGCTTAATGACAAACTGTTACTTGGTATGGAATGATAATAAAGAAGCATATCTATTTGATTGTGGTGGAGAAAATTTAGGTAGAGTAGAATCTTTTATAAAAAGTAATGGATTAACTTTGAAGTATATGATATTCACTCATGGACATGGGGATCATATAGCTGGATTGAATAGAATAAAGGAGATCTATCCAGATGTAGAGGTATATATTGGAAAAGAGGAAGAGAGATTTTTAGTTGATAATGAATTGAGTTTGATGAAGTATATAAATGGAACAAACTTTGAATACAATGGAGATTATACAACTATGAAAGATGGGGATATGATAGGAGAGTTTAGAGTTATTGATACTCCAGGTCATACAATAGGATCAAAATGTTTCTATAATGAAGAGAATAAAATATTGATCTCAGGAGATACAATGTTTAGAAGAAGTTTTGGAAGATATGATTTACCAACAAGTGATGGGGATATGCTTTTTAAAAGTTTGAAGAGACTTTGTACAGAATTACCTGAAGATACTAAGGTTTACAGTGCACACAGTGAACCAACAACAATAGGAGAAGAAAAAGTATTTTTAACAATGCAAGGAATGATATAGGAGGAGAGAGATGGTAGAAAAGATATATGATGTGATAATAATAGGAGGAGGACCTGCTGGTTTAACAGCTGGATTATATACAGGGAGATCAAAACTTTCAACTTTAATAATTGAGAGAAAAAATTTAGGAAGTCTATATATGGCTCATAAAGTTGATAACTATCCAGGATTTCCAGAGGGGATAACAGGAACAGAGTTAAACTTACTAATGAGACAACATGCTGAGAAATTTGGAGCAGAGTTTGTAGAGGGTACACTTTTAGGATTTGATCCATATGAAGAGGTAAAGATAGTAAAAACAGATGCTGGAAATTTTAAAGGAAAAAATATAATTGTTGCAACAGGAACAGGAAAAAACTTTGGGAAAAAAATCAAAGGAGAGAAGGAGTTTTTAGGTAAGGGAGTATCTTACTGTGCTACTTGTGATGGAGCTTTTACAAAGTTTATGACAGTTTCATTGGTAGGACAGGGAGAGGAATTAGCTGAAGAGGCACTATTTTTAACTAAATTCTCAAAGAAAATAAGAGTTATGGTAGTTGAAGATGAGTTCAAGTGTAGTAAAGAGAGTTATGAGGCATTGAAATCTTCTGAAAAGGTAGAGATAATAACAGGAGTAAAACTTCTTGAAATAAGAGGAAAAGAGTATGTAGAGGAGTTATTAGTTTCAGAAAAGGGAGAGGAAAAAACTTATAAATCTGATTTTGCTTTCTTATACTTAGGAACAAAAAATAATACAGAGATGTATGGAGAGTTTGCTAAATTGGATAAAGAGGGATATATAATAACAGACTCTGAATTAAAAACTAATATAGAGGGTATGTATGTAGCTGGAGACATAAAGAGTGGAGCAGTAAGACAGATAACTTGTGCTGTAGCTGACGGAACAGCAGCAGCTTTACAAGTAATAAAAAGAGTATTGAAAAAATAAAGGAAATAGCAGAAATTTTACGAACATATAATTAAAGGGGACACTTTGATATTATTACTCAAAGGAGCTGATTTATATGAGAAAAATTTTTGTATTAGATACTAATATTCTTATTCATGATCCTAAATGTATCTATAACTTTAGAGGGAATGATGTAATTTTACCTATCTATGTAGTAGAAGAGATCGATAAGTTAAAGAGAAATCAAAATACAGCAATTCAAGCTAGAATGGCCTCTAGAGTATTAGACGAGATAAGATCTAAGGGAAGTCTTTCAAAAGGTGTAAATCTACCTGAAGATATATTTTTTAAAGTGGAAATCAAAAATAATAGAGAGTTGTTACCAGAGAATTTGAGTAAAGATGTTATGGATAACAATATAATCTCTGTAACCTTAGGAATAAAGCAGGATAATCCAGATAGAAGAGTTATAATAGTTAGTAAAGATATAAATATGAGAATTAAGGCTGACTCATTGGGATTGGAAGTAGAGGATTATAATACAGATAGAGTGGAATATAACGAACTCTATGATGGATATTTTGAAGTAGAAGTGGATAAAAAACTTTATGATAAATTTGATAAAGATGGTAAGATAAGCTTTGTTGATCTAAATAGAGAGGATATATTAGCTACACCAAATTGTTTCTTCAAATTAAAATATAAAGATAATATCTTATGTGGAAGATATGTAGAAGGTAAGATAAAAAAATTTATATTGGGTGACGGACAAGCTTGGGGGCTAAGAGCTAGAAATGATGAACAGAGATTTGCTATGGAGCTCTTGATGGATGACAGTGTGAAAGTTGTTACATTGGTAGGAGGAGCTGGAACAGGAAAAACTCTGATGGCTATAGCTGCTGGATTGGAACTAGTGGTAGAGAAGAAAAGATATAGAAAGATACTAATAGCTAGACCGATTATCCCTATGGGAAAAGATTTGGGATATCTACCAGGTAGTGAAAAGGAAAAATTAAAACCTTGGATGCAACCGATATTTGACAATATAGATTTTTTAAGCGAAGCTAAAGAAGATAAGGCTGGAGAAAAGGTAGTAGAGGGCTTAGAATCAATGGGAATGATGAAGATAGAACCCCTTACTTATATAAGAGGTAGAAGTATTCCGAAAGGTTTGATAATAATAGATGAGGCTCAAAACTTGACTCCATTGGAGATTAAGACTATTGTAACAAGAGCTGGACAGGATACTAAGATCATTTTTACTGGAGACCCACAGCAGATAGATAATCCATATCTAGATGCAAATACTAATGGACTTACTTATATGGCAGACAAATTGAAATTTGAAAGCATTGTAGGACATATCACTTTGAAGAAAGGTGAAAGATCTGAGATAGCTGAGATAGCTGCTAAATTATTATAATAAAGAAGAAGGAAGGAATAGGAGTAAAACTCTTGATTTCTTCCTTTTTTTCTTCTGGAATACAATTAAAATATTCAAAAAATTTGAAATATATGGTATAAATTATATATTAATATTATATAGATTATTGTAAAATTAGAAGGGAAAATTAAATGAAAATTTCAATATTAGGAAGTGGAAGTGGAGGAAATTCAACATTTATAGAGAGTGGAAAGACAAAGATTCTAATTGATGCTGGATTTAGTTGTAAAAAGATAGAGGAGAGATTAAACTCAATAAATAGAGATATAAAAGAGATAAATGGAATTTTAATAACTCATGAACACATAGATCATATACAGGGAGCAGGGATAATTTCAAGGAAATACAATGTTCCTATCTACATAACTGAGGAGAGTTATAGAGCTGGAGAGAACAAATTAGGAAAGATAGCTACAGAAAATTTAAGATTGATAAAAGATAAATTTGTTTTAAGTGAGGATATTTTAATAAAACCATTTGATGTTATGCATGATGCACAAAGGACAGTAGGTTATAGAATAGAATCACAAAATGGTAAGATTGCTGCAATTTCAACGGATATTGGTTATGTAAATAATATAGTTAGAGAGAATTTTAAAGATGCAAATATTATGGTAATAGAGAGTAACTATGACTATAATATGTTGATGAATTGCTGTTATCCTTGGGATTTAAAAGCAAGAGTGAAGAGTAGAAATGGACATCTTTCAAATAATGATGCAGCAAAATTCATAAAAGAGATGTATGATGAGAAATTGAAGAAGGTATATCTTGCACATATAAGTAAGGATAGTAACAATCCATTACTTGTACAGAAAACCTTAGAAGAAGAGATGAATATGAGAAAAGCAGAGTTATCTTATGAGTTAGCAAAACAGGATTTAGCCACTGAGCTATTTGAATTTTAGGAGGTAAGGCGTGGAAGAGATTGATAACTTTTGGGAAGAGTTAAAATTTGAAATAGGTTCATTGGGGAAAACATATGGAGATAATAGCGAGAGAAAGACTCTGATTGGAAGTGGAAATAGAGAAGCTAATCTACTTTTTATAGGTGATGATCCAGATCTATATCAAAATGAAGATTTAAAAGTAGCTCCAAGTTCAAGTGGAGAGTTTTTAATAAAACTTTGTGATATAGAAGGGATTACTCCAGAAGATTATTACATAACTACACTTGCAAAAAAAGATTGTAAGTTCTTAGAGTTTATGCCAGAGGAGAGAGAGCAATTAAAAGAGTTACTATTGATGCAGATAGCTTTAATCAAGCCGAAGATAATAGTTAGTCTTGGTTCAGAAGTAGCAGAGCTGTTATTGGAAAGAGATATAAAATTGGGAGAAGAGAGAGGAAAGATCTATCCTTGGACAGGTGGAATAAAAGTATTTATAACTTATGATGTGAACTTTGTTAAAAGATCAAGAAATGAAGCAGGAAAAAAATCTAAAGCAGCTTTGGAGTTTTGGAATGATTTAAAACAGTTGAAACAAGAGTTAGGGAAAATAGATGGATAAGGATTTTTTTAGGAGTGAGGTAAAACTTAGGCGAGATCTTTTAGACAAGGAATTGAGAGAGCATGAAAGTAGAGAGATCTGTAAAAAGGTAAAAGAGCTACAGGTTTATAAGGATTCAAAAAAAATTCTTTCATTTATGAATTTTGGAAGTGAAATAGAGATAGAAATTTTAAATAGGGAGATTATTCGTGATAATAAAAGACTATTTTTACCAAGAGTAGAAAAAAATGGGATATTATCAGTAGTTGAGTATGGAAAAGGGTTTACAATTGGAAAATATGGAATAAGAGAACCGTTGGGAGAAGAGTATTTAGAGGATTTGGATTTAATAATTGTTCCTGGACTTGTTTTTGATAAGGAGGGGAATAGAATAGGATATGGTAAGGGGTATTATGATAGATTATTTCTGAAATACCCTGAGGTTATTAGAGTGGCTCCAATATTTGATTTTCAACTGTATGATAGAATTCCAACAGAGGAACATGATAAAAAAATTGATATTATAGTCAAAAAAAATAGAGTATTAAAAATTAAGAGGTATTGAAAAAACTTGGTTAATATGATAGAATCTTATAGAAACTAAGAAAAAATTAGGAGGTTTATTGTGGCAGGACATAGTAAATGGGCAAATATTCAACACAGAAAGGGAGCTCAAGATAAAAAGAGAGCTAAATTATTCACTAAATTTGGAAAAGAGTTAACAATAGCAGCTAAAGAGGCTGGTGGAGACCCTAACTTTAACCCAAGATTAAGACTTGCAATAGAGAAGGCAAAAGCTGGAAATATGCCTAAAGATATATTAGAAAGAGCTATAAAAAAGGGAACAGGAGAGTTAGAAGGAGTAGACTTCATAGAGATGAGATATGAAGGATATGGACCCGTTGGAACTGCTTTTATAGTTGATGTTGTAACTGATAATAAAAATAGATCAGCTTCTGAAGTAAGAATGACTTTCACTAGAAAAGGTGGAAACTTAGGAACTGATGGAGCAGTTGCTTGGATGTTCAAAAAGCAAGGAGTAATTACAGTAAAATCTGAAGGAATAGATGCTGATGAATTTATGATGGCAGCATTAGAAGCTGGAGCTGAAGATGTAACTGAAGAGGATGGAGAGTTTGAAGTTTTAACTGACTATACAGAGTTCCAATCTGTTTTAGAGAAGATAAAAGAAGCTGGATATACTTATGAAGAGGCTGAAATAGCTATGAATCCAGAAAATAAAGTAGAGATTACTGATTTAGATACAGCTAAAAAAGTAATGGCTCTTTACGAAGCTTTAGACGATCTTGATGACGTTCAAGAGGTTTATGCAAACTTTGATATAGCTGATGATATTCTAGCTCAATTAGACTAATATAAAGAGCTTAAAATAGTAGATAATATATAATTGGAAATAGCTTTCTATGGGATATACTCATAGAGAGCTATTTTTACATTGTAAGTTTGATTGATTTTTAAGATTTTTTGTGTTACTCTTAATTTAAGGAGAAGAAAAATAATAAAATTCATGTAGGTAGGTGAAGAGATGATTAAGTTGTTTGATAATTCTAAAGAGATGATGGAAGATGTGATGTTTATTGATAGTAAGTCTTTTAAGGACATTGATTGTGGGATTGAGGTTCTTTGTGATAGAATAAAAAATAATCCTCAATATGAATTATTTGTAAAATATGAAAATGATTTACCAGTAGCATACTTAGGAATTTTATATGTTGCAAACTTACACTATGATGGAGCTTGGATTGACTTGATAGGAGTAATTGAAGAAGCTAGAAATAAAGGAATAGGAAGTGAATTAGTAGAATTTGCAGAGAAGAGGGTTAAAGAAAAAGGGAAAAATATAATAACTGGATTAATCAAAAAGGAAAATATTTCCTCTATTAGTATGATAAAACACTCTAGTTTTAAATATGACAAGACAGGTTTTTTACTATTTATCAAAGATTTGTAAGTAAATATAGGAAAATTATTATTAAGAAGCTTTAAATCAAGGCTTCTTTTAATTCCAGTGATAATAAGTCCTTTACTAAGAAATTATTGTAGGTATAAAAAAAATCTTCCATTAGAAAAAAATATTTATGGAAGAATTATAAAAAGTTTAAAATTAAAATAAGGAGATATGGCACTATCCCCTTATTTCTACTACATCAAGTAGTTTTTTGTATGTTGTTAATTGAATTATAACAATTATTTATTAAAAAGTCAAGGAAGGAACTATGAATTTAAAAAGAGATATAAGGAAATTATAATTTGATTTTTCTAATAAAAAATAATGTATCAGAGTTAGAATCAGATTCTGAAAATTGATATCCTTCTTTAGTAAAAGTTTTAATACTTTCTAAATCAGAAATATTATTAATTGTCATAAAATCTAATAACATTCCTCTAGCTTTTTTTGCTTCAGTGCTAATATTTTTTAATTTATCATCTACTTTTTGTCTAAATTCAATATTTATAACTTTGAATTTTTTCTTATCAATTATTTTAGAAAACTCTTTTGAAGCTAAATTAATAAAGATTTCATCAATATATGCATTAAGAAAATCATTTATTTTATCATTCCAAAATTTGTAAAGAGATTCCTCTAAAAAGTTAATAGTCATATCAAGTCTATATGGTTTTATTTCAGTATTTGGAGATAAAACTCCATATAGAGCAGAGAAAATTAATAGATTTTCATTTAAGTAGTTTAAATCTTTAGCAGAGTAACTATTTAAGTTTAGTTGTCTAAAAGTGACACCGTCATAAAGGGATAAAGCTTCATATGAGTCTAGAGAGTCAAAGTTTTGAATGTTATTGTAAGTTTCCTCAAGTAGTTGTCCCTTTATTTTAAATAATTTTTCAATTTCTGATTTAGAAAGTTTTTTTAAAGAATTAACTAATGAATGAGTTTTATCAGGAAAGTTAATAGTTCTATTTTTAGAAAAATTAATATTTTTTAGTTTCATTGTCTTACTAGGCGAAAATAAAATCTTCATAATTACCTCCATTTTTTACAATATTTTATATTATAAATGAGAAAAATTCAACAAAATTTAAATGATATAAAGAGTAATGTTGAAGAAAATACAAATATTGTTCTTGAATATTTAAAAGATTTTATAAATCTATAGTAATTATGATTTTATTTTTGAATTTACTAAGGGAGTGAATAAGTAATATAAAATGGTGACTCCAGCAAATCCATGATGATTGAATATTAATTCCAAGTTCCAAGATTGTTATCTGTTATTAATTTATAATAATTATTTAAAGCTACGAGAATTGGAGAGATATTTTTAAAATTATATTCTCCTTTTTCCATAATCAAATTATTTGCAACTAATGTATTTCTTATTTTACAAATAAAGATAATACTTCCATTGAGTTCTATAGTTTTTTTCACTTCTAATTCATAAATTAGTGGACTATTTTTTAAAATTGGAACATTTAAAACCTTTCCTTGTTCTAATAAATTTTTTTCATAATTTAATATTTTATTTTTATTCTTTTCTTTGATCCATTTCTTAATATAAGGTAATATTTCTTCTGTAACCATATTTACAGAAAGGATTTTATTTTCTAGTATTCTTTCCTTTGTTAGTTTTTCTCCATCTAAACAAAGGCTAATTGATAATTCTTCATCCCAACAAAAATTTAACCAAGAGAAGATACCTAAATTTGGAGTAAGATCATTTTTGGTAGTTCCAATAATAAAAAGTTGCATAGGATGCGGAATAAAAACTTTGCTTATATCAATGCTAGTTTTGTTCATTATTATTCTCCTCCTCTATATACTTTTAAATTTAAAAAGTATATTTTTTTGGTAAATTTCCTGACATATCAGCAATAATTGCTTGAATATTTTCTAAATAAAACATTTGGAAAGAAGGATTTTCTATTGTTTTATATTGTTCTTTTACTATTGGATTTTCAAAACAACTTTTTTTTATTTCAATTTCATTTTTAAAAGTAGCTTTTCCACTCAATCTAAGCCAAGAATAACTAGCATTTGAAATACAGATTTCTATGAAAGGATTTTTACTCATTTCTTCATAAACTTTTTTCTTGTTACTTGTACAAAACCATAGTTTTTTATCTTTTTCAAAACAAAACATAAATGGTCTGCACTTTGCCTTGCCATCAACACCAACTGTAGCTAAATATTGTACTGGATTTTCAGTTAAAAATTTAATAATTTCTTCCATTAAAATTACCTCCATTTTTTATTAAGACTTGACTTTGTCTTTGTTATATATCTATAATACTCCTATAGAACATAAAGTAAAGTAGATACTAAAAAGTTATAAAGTTTCTAAAAGAAACTATTGGGGGTAATTATGAAAAATATTAATCTAATTAAAAATCTTCCAAGATGTCCAGTTGAAATTACACTTTCTCTTATTGATGATAGATGGAAAGTTTTAATTTTAAGAGAATTAATGTATGGAACAAAACGTTTTAGCGAACTCAAAAAGTCGTTAAAGACTATTTCATCAAAAGTTTTAACTTCTAATCTGCGTTCTATGGAGAGTAGCTCCCTTTTAATACGCCAAATTTATCCTGAAGTTCCACCTAGAGTAGAATATACTTTAACAGAGCTAGGGTATAGCTTAAAGCCAGTATTATTATCAATGGTTAAATGGGGAGCAGAATATAAACGTTTAGTTGAAGGTAAACTACCAATTAGAATTTCAAATGGGAAAATAATATTAATTGAAAAAGCGACAATAAATGATATTTCTATGATTTTTCAGCTTCAACAGCAGTTATTTTCAACTAAAGTCATCTATTTACAAGAATTATATAAAACACAAGATGAATTATATAATAATTTTGGAAAAGGAGTATATTTTAAAGCAGTAAATGAAAAAGAAGAAATTATTGGTAGTTTATGTGCTTCTTTTTTTTCTAAAAATCGCTTAGAAATTTTTTTACTATTTGTTAATCCAAACTTTAGAAATGAAGGAATTGCCCTTAACTTATTATCTGAATTGGAAAAGATTTGTTTATGTACTTCTTATGAAATACATATCAATTCAAGTAATACAATTGCAGTATCATTTTTTGAGAATAGAGGATATATTCAATGGAATTCTACCCAGAACCATATTTGTTTAAAAAAAGATGGGAAATTAAGTGATGAAATTTCTAATAATTAGTTATGAGTTATAATATAAAAAAATAGGAAGTTTGTTAAGTGATAATTTTATAAAATTGTATTGAATTAAAATAATAGAAAGTAATCGTTTAGAGTATTTTTAGTAAAAAATAAAAAGGGGCTGTTGCAAACTTAATAGCTATATGTTTTAAAATTAGCTAAAGAGATTTTTTAATCTCTTTGGCTTTTTTATTTTTAAAGTAAAAAAAGGTATAAAGTACTCGAAATTTTTTCAAATTTCTAATACAATATACCTATGCAAAAACTAATTAATAATAGC
>NZ_JBEFNA010000019.1 GCF_040199715.1 Fusobacterium sp. SYSU M8D902 | reverse complement strand
TAGTTATTAAATTTACAATGGATAAAAGTTGGAAATTTAAAGTTGCAATTTATTAAACTAACTACTTGCAAAACACAATGAAAGTGTTTTTTATATATTTATATCTTTTATTATCATTATAAAATTAGATAATAGCTTAAGTAAAATAGGAAAAGTTAATAGGAGTTTAAAAATATATTTAGAGATTATTTTTTATATAATTTTTTCTTTAATTTCCTTAAATAATATGAGTACATTTCTTTATTTTAATTTTTAGGAGGGAATATGAATAGTAAAAAATTTTTTATAACAACTATAATAAGTATTATTTTAATATTAATTGGAGTAGGAAGTACTATGATAGTTGTGGATCCATATTTCCATTATCATAAGCCTTTAAAATATTTAAAGTATAAATACTGGGATCAAAGATATATAAATAATGGAATTATAAGACATTTTGATTATAATGGTATAATAATAGGGACTTCTATGACAGAAAATTTTAGAAATTCACAATTTCATAAATTATTTAAAGTAAATTCTGTAAAAATACCATTTTCAGGAGCAACTTACAAAGAAATAAATAAAAATATAGAAATAGCTTTAAAAAATAAAAATAATATTAAAATAATATTGAGAGGATTAGATTATGGTTATATTAATAAAAAATTCAACAAACAAAAATATAAGGAATATCCAATATATCTCTATGATGACAAATTATTAAATGACTATAAATATTTATTTAATAAAATGTTAATCCTAAAAGGATTAGGTGGAGTATTTTTTAATACATTAAAAAATAAAGAAACAACTTCTTTTGATGATTATAGTAGTTGGAGAGATGAAAAATTTGGAAAAAATATTATTTTAAAGAGTTATAAACGAGAGAAAAAGAATATAGAGATAGAAAAATTAAGTAAAGCTGATATTGAAATAATTAGAGAAAATATTCAGAAGAATGTACTAGATGTTCCACTACAATATCCTAATACTAAATTTATATATTTTATAACTCCATATAGTATTGTTTATTGGGATTCTATTAATCAAAGTGGAGAGATTTTAAAGCAATTAGAAGCAGAAAAGATAATGATTGAGATGATTTTAGAAGTACCGAATATAGAACTATATTCATTCTTTAATAATTATGATCTAATAACTAATTTGGATAATTATAAAGATGCAGGACACTATATTTATACAATAAATGATAAGATCTTAGATTGGATTTCTAAAAAAGAATATAGATTGACTAAAGATAATTATAAAGAGTATTTAGAAAAGAATAAAGAGTTTTATTTAAATTATGATTATGATTCAATTTTTAATTAACAAAAATAACTTCTAGACAAAATACAAGAATAATGATATATTATTATCTGTAATTAAATAAAATTTACTGAGGAGCCATATGGCTGAGATTGAGTATATACTCTAAACTCATTGAACTTGATTTGGTTAGTACCAACGAAAGGAGTAAATAATAAAATATATAAGTATTTCCTCCTTTTGTAATTAAAGGAGGATTTTTTTATGGGATTAAAAGATTGCTTATGGTGTATAGGAGGAGCTAGTAAAGGTGTATCTGGAGCTAGATTTTCCCTATATCCAATGAGTGATAAATTTGTAGATGTTATCTTAGGTGGACTAGAAAACACTGATACAAGCAAGGTTTGGAAGCAAACTGACAAGTTGAGTACTTGTATGAGAGGAAAGAGAGTTCACGTATTTGATGTAGTCAAAGGACTGTTTGTAAATGCCTATAGAGAGGATATACATATGGCACTAGAAGCTACATTCTCAAAAGGGTGTCCTGGAGATACTGATGCAGACTCATTTATGGAAGTAGATGATGAGAGAGTAAATGAGGAGAGAATAAAGGATAAGCACTTCAATGTAGTTAGTAAAATCTCTTTTTATCCTATGGGAGAAGAGGACTATATGGAGCATATAGCAAAGGTTGTTATGTTGGCAAAAGACAGAGGTGTATTTAGCAAGAGTTCTCACTATGTATCTATATTAGAGGGAGATGTACACAATGTATTTGACACTCTAGAGGAGATCTTCAAGTATGGAGAGGATCATTTATCACACTATATTTTACAAGTGACTATATCAGTAAATAGTCCAACAAAGGAGTAATTAGATGTTTAATTGGAAGTTAAAAGATGTAATAATGGTTTGTATTTTTTCAGTAGTTTTTTCATTTATTTACCTATGGGGAGTATATTTTGCTAACTTCTTAGCAACTGTACTAGCACCATTTGGATTTGCACCATATGCTTATGAGATTGTATTTGGAGTATGGTTTATGGCATCTACATTTGTACCATATATCATTCAGAGATCTGGAGTAGCAGTGGTAGCTGAGGTTTTATCTGCAGTTATAGAGGTAATAATGGGAAATATGTTTGGACCAATAGTTATCCTATCTGGAATAATTCAAGGAATGGGACCAGAGCTTGTATTTGCCAAGGGAAAATATAGAGATTTCTCAATGAAAAATATGTGTTTAGCAGCTCTATTTGCTTGTATATTCAGTTTTGTATGGGGATATGTAAGAGGTGGATTCTCAAAATTTACACCTATGTATCTATTGGGAATGTTTGTAGTGAGAGCTATAAGTTCTGTACTTTTTGCTGGGGTTCTATCTAAGGTTTTAGCTGAAAAATTGGCAAAAACAGGAGCTTTAAGTAGCTATAGCTTAGGACAGGAAGAGATAGATGAGTAAGGAGATATTACTCTGCAAGGATATAACTTTTAAATATTCAGAAAGATCAAAAAGAGAGATAGTCAAAGACTTCTCTTTTTCTTTTGTTAAAGGAGAAATATACCTAATCAGTGGATATTCAGGTTGTGGTAAGAGTACCCTAGCCTATCTATTGACTGGACTTTATCCAGCTAACAAAGGGGTATTGACAGGGGGAGGTATATATCTAGAGGAGAGGAGTATAGAGAGTATACCCTTGCAGGAGAGAGCTAAGAAGATAAGTATGATGTTTCAAAATAGTGACACACAATTTTGTATGGAGAGTGTAGAAGAGGAGATCATATTTGTATTGGAGAACATCAATTATCCAGTGGAAAAAATGGATGAGAAGGTAGTGGAAGTACTAAAGAGATGTGGAATCTTGCATTTGAAGGAGAGAAGATTGACAACACTATCTGGTGGAGAGAAGCAGAAGGTGGCTCTAGCCTCTATACTTGCTCTGAACTCTGAGGTAATAGTTTTAGATGAGCCTTTTGCCAATGTAGATTATGAGTCTTCTCAAGAGATAATAGAGATACTTCTAGAGCTGAATAAAACTTATGGTACAACCCTTATAATCATTGATCATAGAATAAGTCTATGGGAGAGAGTAGATTACAAGTTGATCCTTTTGGATAAGGGATGTCAAATATCTGCTGGAGGAGTTGAAACCTTAGAGGATAGATGTGACATAGGAGAAAAGAGATATATTGAAGAGGATAAAAAAGAGTGTATAGCTCAGATAAGAGATTTGAAACTAAGCTATGGGGATAATATCCTAGCTCAAGGGATAACATTTGAAATAGCAAGAGGAAAAATCACTTCGATTATTGGAAAGAGTGGAAGTGGAAAGAGTACTCTTTTAAATACTCTGTGTGGGATAGAGAGATACCAAGATGGTAGCTATATTTATGACGGAAAAGAGTTTAAAAAACTAAAAGAGAGAGAGGTATTGAAAGAGGTGGGAATTGTCTTTCAAAATCCTCAAAACCAATTTATAGCTTATAAGGTAATAGATGAACTTCTGTTCACTCTAAATAGAGTGTACAAGGGGAGGGAAAAGGAGAATATAGAGGTGGCTGAAAAGCTATTAAAAGAGTTTAATCTATATGATTATAGGAATGGATCACCCTATTCTTTAAGCCAAGGGCAACAGAGAAAATTGGCTGTTCTATCTATGCTGTGTGGAGAGCAGAGAGTACTGCTTTGTGATGAGCCTACATATGGGCAGGATAACAAGACAAGTAGAGAGATTATGGAGTTTCTTCAGAAGAAGAGTAGAGAGGGATTGAGTGTAGTCTTAGTCTCACATGATATAGACTTAGTGGTAGAGTATTCTGACTATATATATGAATTTAAAGACAAGGAGTTGAAGAGAGTTGAATACATCTAAATTAAATCCTGGATTCAAGGGATTAACTATATTTTTAATCTCTCTTATCCTTTCATTTGAATACAATTACTATGTCAATATATCTGTATTTTTAATATGTCTAATTTTAATGTTACTATCTAAAGTGAGTATAAAAAGATTGTGTATCTCTTTTCTCCCAGTAATTATAATGGCTTTGGGAGTATTCTTTACTGGGTATTTCTACGGAAATGAGAGTGCTACTACAGATATAACAGATATGACTAAGATTGTTGTAGTAATGGAGAGTGCTGAGAGTGGTCTACAGTTGGCAGCTAGAATATTAGCTTATGCTGGACTTGGTTTTCTATTTGTCTACACAACAGATCCTAGAATGTTTATCTTGAGTCTGATGCAACAGTTTAGGCTTTCTGAAAAGTTTGCCTATGGTATAATGGCAGCTTACAACTTTATACCAATAGTAAAAAATGAGTATAGAAATATAACCTATGCTTATAGGGCTAGAGGAGTGAAGAAAAATCTATTTATGTTACCTATGTTGGTAACAGCTATTAGATCTTCTGAAAATATTGCTATGGCTATGGAGTCTAAGGGATTTCAAGTTGGAGCTAAGAGAAGCCAGTACAGAAAACTGGAGACAAAGATAATAGATTATATATTGGTAGTTCTATTGCCACTTATTACACTCTATATTGTGAGAGTGTATTGATAATACAAAGTCTTAGGAGCATGAACTTCAGTAAAGAATAAGTGAAATGAAGATAATTGATTTTAACTTAAAATAATGATATAATAGGTTATAGGAAATAACTTTAATAAAAATATAATTTGAGGAGGAAAAGATGGCAACTAAATCATTATTTAGAGAAATTAAAATTTCATCTAATAAAATTTTTAATTCTTCAAAGAAAACTAACACTATTGAAGTTAAATTACATAAATCAAAAGAGATAAAGTTGGCAACTGCTAATACAACAAAATCTTTATTAGCTGCTATTTCAACAAAGTATTAAAATTTAGTATTATTAAGGATAAATAAATGAGAATAGAATCTTTAAAAATTTTTTCAAAAAAATGATTCTTTGTCAAATAGTATTGGTAAAAACAAATAAATTTTTATATAACTCCAGTGGATTTTCCACTGGAGTTATTTTGTTACCAATAATTTTCAATTATTAAAACTCTTGCTCTAAAATGATAAAACATTTATGATTATTATATTGATGGGATCCAATTTCCAAAAGGAAATAATGAAAGTTGATTATTTGCTCAATTTTAGTTAGAGGTTCATCCTTATTTACTATGTATAATTTGAATCTAAGAGAAGCTAGTATAAAAAGTTGGAAACAAAATTATGAGAGTGTATTGGCATATATTGACTATTTGAAATAAATGTGTTACACTCTACATAATAAGAGTTTTTGTATATAATATATCTATACATTGTATATAAAAAAGGAGTGATTAATATGGCAATAATTAATGTTAGAATAAATGAAGAAGATAAAAAAGTATTTAATCATATATGTGATGAATTGGGATTAAGTATGTCTTCTGCATTTAATATGTTTGTAAAATCTATGATAAGAATGGGTGGATTACCATTTGAAACAAAATTAGAAAATTTTGATATTACGACTATAAAAGCTATAGAAGAAACAGAGGATATAATTGCTGGAAAAGTTAAACGTCCTACATATAAGACTACAGAAGAACTTTTTAGTGCACTTGATAAGGAGGATTAGTTAATGTTAGAAATAACTACTACTAAGGTCTTTGAAAAAGATTATAAACTTCTAAAAAAAAGAGGATATAATTTAAATTTACTTAAAGAAGTTATTGAGTTAATTGCCAATGAAAAAGAATTACCATCTAAGTATAGAAATCATCAACTAGTAGGAAACTATAGTGGTTTTATGGAGTGTCACATTAGACCAGATTGGTTACTTATATATAAAATTGAAAAATCAAAATTAATACTTACTTTATCAAGAACAGGAACTCACAGTGATTTATTTTAAGAAGATGAAGCTGAAAGCTCTAAGTAGGAGAGGTTCATCTAGAGATGAACTATTAAAACTATTTTAACCAAATAGGCAAGAAGTCGCCCACCTCTATAGGTGGTGCGACGAATTGCCTAATTTGTAATTTTATGATATACTAATACCAAAGGACATTAGTAACTGAATATATAAGGTTAAGGCAAGTAAACTGTTGCCTTGTAAAATATTCACAGTATAGTTTTGTTATTACAAAACATAAAAGCATTGATAAACAAAATGCAAATTATTATATATTCGGGCTAGGAACTAGCCGTAGAGCTTGGTAAATATAGTTGGCTAACAAAAGCAACTACTTCCCAAGAAGCTCCCACTTCTATAAGTGGTGAGTAGTTCACAAGAAATTATTACATTATCTCTTCTAGATTATGAAGATGAAAACACTGAATTTCCAAAAGCAAGTAGTATAGATATATTAAAAACAGAATTAAAAGGAAATCAAGAGATTCTATTGTTAAATATGTGGTTACCTTATGAAAAATCTAAAATAAAATTAGAATACAAGAAAAAAACTTTAAGTATTCCAACTTGGTTAGATATACTAGCAACACAAAAAAATATAAATTTCTCTCAAGTTTTGGTAAAAGCATTAAAAAAAGAACTTGAGATATCATAATAAAAAAGAGTGAGAGTAAATAGAAAACTATCTACAATCACTCTTTTATATTAGTTTTGGCTAGCAGTTAGCATGAAAGGAACTACCTGTTTCTTTCTAGAAACTACTCCTTCTAACCAAGCTGTTTTATTATCTAAAGTTACATTGAAAGCTTTTTCTACAAGCTCTGGGCATTTTCCAACTGTTAAAACATATGATCCAGCTTTTATAATATCAGTTATTACAAGAACAAATAGATCATAGTTAGATTTTTCACTCATAGAGTTCATAGCAGCTTCTAATTCAGCTTGAGTATTTAAAAGTCCAGCTACATCAACAGTATTTACTTGAGCAACTGCTACTTTTTTACCATTCATATCGAACTCTTTCATATCTATAGTGATTATCTCTTCAGAAGTTTTATCAGAAAGAGAAGTTCCTTCAATTAGAAGCTTCATTCCATAATCTTCAAAATTCTCTTCTCCACAGATTTTAGAAAGTTCTTTTACAGCCTCTACATCTTCAGGTGTGCAAGTTGGAGATTTGAAAAGTAGTGTATCAGAGATGATAGCACTCATCATAAGTCCAGCAGCCATTTTAGATGGAGTGATATTAGCTTGTTTAAATAATCTATAGATTATAGTACAAGTACATCCAACTGTATCAGCAGTAATTTTTAAAGGCTCATCAGTAGTCAAACCAAATTTGTGGTGATCTACAACCTCTAATATCTTAGCATTCTCAATACCATCAGCTGTTTGAGCTTTTTCGTTATGGTCAACTAAGATTACCTCTTTTTTTCCATTTTCATCAGCATTTACATTCTCTATAAATAGAGGTGCAGTAGCTCCAAAATGATCTAAAGCAAATTGAGTTTCTCTGCTTACATTTCCTAATCTACAAGGAATAGCATTAACTCCTAAAGCATTTTTTAATTCAGCAAAAGAGATTGCTGAACATATTGAATCAGTATCTGGATTTTTATGTCCAAAAACAAGAATTTGTTTCATAAGTCCTCCTTAAAATTCATTTATTTACTTACATATCATACCATTTTTTTTAAAATTTAGGAATAGAAAATTTATAAAAAAGAGAAATTTTATCACTATAATATGATATAATTATAGGTGAAAATTAAGTATGAAGAGGAGATAGGATGAAAAAGTATATAGAAGAGTTGAGAGAGAAGATAAAAAAATATAGTGATTATTACTATACAAACAGTGAGAGTCTTATATCAGACGTAGAGTTTGATAGATTATTAGTAGAATTAAAAGAATTGGAGGAGAAATATCCAGAGTATAAAAGTGTGGAGTCACCTACTGAAGTTGTAGGAGCTACAAATTTAAGAGATACAAAATTTCAAAAAGTAACTCATAAAAAACCTATGTTGAGCTTATCTAACTCATATAATGAGGGGGATATATCTGATTTCATTGAGAGAGTTAAGAAGAATTTAGCAGAGGAGAAAGGGATAGAGTATGCTTTGGAATTAAAGCTGGATGGGTTATCTCTAAGTATTCAATATGAGAATGGAAGATTGGTAAGAGCAGTGACAAGGGGAGATGGAGCTATAGGAGAGGATGTAACTGAGAACATATTAGAGATAGAATCAATTCCTAAGGTTCTAAAAGAGAGTGTGAGCCTAGAGATCAGAGGAGAGGTAGTCTTACCTATATCAAAATTTGAAGAGTTGAATAAAAGAAGATTAGAAGCTGGAGAAGAGGTTTTTGCAAATCCTAGAAATGCTGCTAGCGGAACATTGAGACAGCTAGATTCAAAGATAATAAAAGAGAGAGGATTAGATGCTTATTTCTATTTCTTGGTAGATGCACAAAACTATGGAGTAAAGACTCATAGTGAGAGTATTGATTACCTTGCAAAATTGGGAATAAAAACAACAGGTGTGTGTGAAGTTTTAAAAGACTCATCTGAATTGATTAAAAGAATAGAGTATTGGGGAGAAAAGAGAGAGAGTCTGGACTACGAAACAGATGGAATGGTTATAAAGGTAAATGAGATCGAGCTTTGGGAGAAATTGGGGAATACTACCAAAAGTCCAAGATGGGCAATAGCTTTTAAATTTCCAGCTAAACAGGTAACTACAAAAATATTGGGAGTCACTTGGCAGGTGGGAAGAACTGGTAAGATAACACCAGTGGCAGAGCTTGAAGAGGTAGAATTGTCAGGAAGTAGAGTAAAAAGAGCAAGTCTACACAACTATCAAGAGATTGAGAGAAAAGATATCAGAGTGGGAGATAGTGTATTTATAGAGAAAGCTGCTGAGATTATTCCACAGGTTGTCAAGTCTGTTAGAGAGCTAAGAGATGGAAGTGAGATGATTATAAGCGAACCAACAACTTGTCCTATATGTAATACTCCAGTGGAGAGAGAGTCTGGGCAGGTAGATATAAAGTGTCCTAATCTAACTTGTCCTGGAAAAATAGAGGGAGAGTTAATATATTTTGTATCTCGTGATGCTATGAATATAGCTGGATTTGGAAGTAAGATAGTAGAGAATATGTTAAAACTTGGATTTATACAAAATATAGTGGATATCTACGAACTAAAAAATCATAGAGAAGATTTAGAAAAACTGGAAAAGATGGGTAAAAAGAGTGTAGATAATCTATTAAATGCAATAGAGAACAGTAAAACTAGGGAGTATTCAAAGGTACTTTGTGCTTTAGGAATACCATTTATTGGGAAAACATCAGCAAAATTACTAGCTCAAGCTAGTGGAAATATAGATAGATTGATGGAGATGAGTGTGGAGGATCTAACTCAAATAGAGGGAGTTGGAGATAAGATGGCACAAGCTGTATATGACTTCTTTAGAGATGAGGAGAAGATAAGATTGATAGCTGGGCTAAAATCTCACGGAATCTGCTTTGAACAGGAGGTAGTAGAGGAGCTACCTCAAGAAGAGAGAGTATTTACAGGAAAAACTTTTCTATTTACAGGAACTTTGAAAAACTTTACAAGAAATGAGATAAAAGAGGAGATTGAAAAACTAGGTGGAAAAAACCTCTCAGCAGTGAGTAAAAATCTTGATTACCTAATAGTTGGAGAAAAGGCTGGAAGTAAATTGAAAAAAGCTCAAGAGCTTGGCACTGTAAAGATAATTAGTGAAGAGGAATTTATGGAGATCTGTGGTAAAAAATAGCATCTCTATTTGACTAATAGGGGAATTTATGATAGCATATATTCTGAAGAAGTATATCTAATAAAATTTGAAGAGAGGAACATCAATGATAGGAAATATTTTTAAGAAAATTTTTGGAACTAAGAATGACAGGGAAGTAAAGAGAATAAGAAAAATAGTAGCTGCTATCAACTCTTTAGAACCAGATTTTGAAAAGTTAACTGATGAACAACTTAAAGAGAAGACAGCTATATTCAAGGAGAGATTAGCTCAGGGAGAGACTTTAGATGATATAATGGTAGAAGCATTTGCCACAGTAAGAGAAGCATCTAAGAGAGTTTTAGGAATGAGACACTATGATGTACAGTTAATAGGTGGAATTGTACTTCATGAAGGAAAGATCACAGAGATGAAGACAGGAGAGGGGAAAACATTAGTTGCTACATGTCCTGTATACTTAAATGCACTATCAGGGAAGGGTGTCCATGTAATCACTGTAAACGACTATCTTGCAGCAAGAGATAGAGAGATGATGGGAAGATTATACTCTTTCTTAGGACTTACTTCAGGGGTAATTTTAAATGGTATTCCAACAAGAGAGAGAAGAGATGCTTATAATGCAGATATAACTTATGGAACAAACTCTGAATTTGGATTTGACTACCTAAGAGATAATATGGTTGGATCTATGGATGAAAAGGTTCAAAGACCACTAAACTACTGTATAGTTGACGAGGTGGACTCAATCCTTATAGATGAGGCTAGAACACCACTTATTATTTCAGGAGCAGCAGAGGATTCTACAAAATGGTATCAGGTATTTTACCAAGTTGTATCAATGTTAAATAGAAGCTATGAGACTGAAAAGATAAAAGATCCAAAATTAAAGAAAGAGATGAATATTCCTGCTGAAAAGATCGGAGATTATGAGGTAGATGAAAAGGCTAAAAACATAGTCTTAACTGAAAAGGGAATAGCAAAGGTAGAGAAATTCTTAAAGATAGAGAACCTATATTCACCAGAAAATGTGGAATTAACTCACTACTTAAACCAAGCATTAAAAGCTAAAGAGTTATTTAAAAGAGATAGAGATTACCTAGTGAGAGAGGGACAGGTAATAATAATAGATGAGTTTACAGGAAGAGCTATGGAAGGAAGAAGATATTCTGACGGACTTCACCAAGCTATTGAGGCTAAAGAGGGAGTACATATAGCTGGAGAGAACCAAACTCTTGCATCTATAACATTACAAAACTATTTCAGAATGTATAACAAGCTATCTGGAATGACAGGTACAGCTGAAACAGAGGCAGCAGAGTTTGTACATACTTATGGATTGCAGATTGTTGTTATTCCAACTAATAAACCTGTACAGAGAAAAGATAATGCTGACTTAGTGTATAAAACAAAAAAAGAGAAGATAGAAGCTATCATAAAGAGAATAGAGGGACTTAATGAGAAGGGACAACCAGTATTAGTTGGAACAATATCTATCAAAAGTTCAGAGGAGTTATCAGAACTATTAAAGGCTAGAAAGATAAAACACAATGTATTGAATGCTAAATATCACGCAAAAGAGGCTGAAATAGTAGCTCAAGCTGGAAGATATGGAGCTGTAACTATTGCTACAAATATGGCTGGAAGAGGAACTGACATAATGTTGGGAGGTAACCCAGAGTTCTTGGCAATGGCAGAGCTTGGAGATAGAGAGAGTGAGAACTACGATTCTGTTCTAAAGAAGTATGAACTTCAATGTAAAGAAGAGGGAGAAAAGGTAAAATCATTAGGTGGACTTTTCATACTAGGAACTGAAAGACACGAGTCAAGAAGAATAGATAACCAATTAAGAGGAAGAGCTGGAAGACAAGGAGATCCTGGAGAGTCAGAGTTTTATCTATCTTTAGAAGATGATTTAATGAGATTATTCGGATCGGATAGAGTAAAAACTGTTATGGAGAAATTGGGATTACCAGAGGGAGAGCCTATAACACACCCAATGATAAATAAGGCTATAGCTAATGCTCAGACTAAGATAGAATCTAGAAACTTTGGAATTAGAAAAAATCTACTAGAGTATGATGATGTAATGAACAAGCAAAGAACTGCTATATATGATAGTAGAAATGAAGCAATGAGCAAAGAGGATCTAAAAGATAGCATAATCAAGATGTTGCAAGAGACTATCTACTCTCAAGTTGCAAAGAGATTTGTTGGAGAGTATAAAGATGATTGGGATATGCAAGGTCTAGCAGAGTACTTAAATGATACTTATGGATATAATGTAGAGGATAGAGAAGAGTACAAGTCAATGAGTATAGAGGATTATAGTAAGAAGATTTTTGACAATATCTGTGCTCAATATGATGAGAAAGAGAGCAAAGTTGGAAGAGATCTAATGAGAAAGCTTGAGAAATATATACTATTTGAAGTTATAGACTCAAGATGGAGAGAGCACCTAAAATCTCTAGATGGATTAAAAGAGGGAATATATTTAAGAGCTTATGGACAGAAAGATCCAGTAGTAGAGTATAAGATACTATCAGGTGAGCTTTATGAGCAGATGATAGAAACTATAAAAGAACAGGCAACATCTTTCTTATTTAAAGTTATTGTAAAACAACATGAGGAGGAGAATCTTCAGGTAAAAAATGAGGAAGAGGAGATAGAGGAGTATACTTTAGAGGATGAAAATGGAGTGGAGAAGATAGAGACAAAAGAGGTAACTCCAGATTCACCTTGTCCTTGTGGAAGTGGAAAAAAATATAAAAACTGTTGTGGAAGAGTATAAGGGAGGCTATATAATGAAAAAGGTATTAACAGGAATTTGTGCCATAGTATTACTTGCGTCTTGTAGTTCACTAGATAAAGGAAATTCTTTGGAACAAAAATACTCAATAACAAAGGAATCAGCAAAAGAGTGGGATAAAACTATAATTAAAGTGGTAAAGGGTGAATCTCTAATTGAAGATTGGTATGGAGATGAAAATCCAATACTTTATTTAAGAAAAACTGGAAAAATGAATGAAAAAGATTTTAACTTCTTAACTTCATTGGAGAAAAAAGATGTCAGTGAGATAACAGATGAAGATTATGATAAGTTTGTAGACTTAGTAAATAAATATAATAAGAAATTACCTAGAAAGTTCTACCTATCTGATGAGAACTTAAAAAATCCTAAAGGACTTGTAGATAAAATGGTAAGAGAGTCTTTTATAAAGATGGATACACCATCTAGTCACATAAAAAATGAAGTAGCTACTCCAGATGAGTGGGAAGAGATAGTAGCTTTTTCAAAACAAGATGACCTATCAGAAAAAGACACTAAAAAATTAAGAAAGATACTAAATAAATTTATAAAAAGAGATGAGTTCTATGACGAGAGAGCTTGGTATAATAGAGAGATCTCAGATAGAGTAATCAAAATAACAAATATAGATGCTAAGGAAACAACTACAGCTATTGAGAAGAACAATGTAAATGCTAAAGCTTTATATATAGCATATCCAGAGTATTTTTCAAATTTAGAAAAATGGGATGATTAAAAAATAGTACTATAATAGGGGAGGGATCAAAAGTGATCTCCTCCTTTTGTTTACAAGGAGAAAAAATGGACGTTGATATGCATATTCACACCTTAGAATCTGATGGAACCTATACACCTGAAGAGATAATATTGAGAGCTATGAAAAATAATGTAATAGCTCTTGCTATAACAGACCATGATACTGTAGCAGGAGTAAAGGCTGGAAAAGCAGCAGCAGAGAGATATGGGATGGAGTTTATAGAGGGGATAGAGATCTCTTGTAATGAAGAGAATCTGGAAGTACATGTATTGGGATACTATCTAAATCTCGAAGATGAGGTATTTTTAAGGGAGTTGGCAGAGCTAGAAGAGGCCAGAGAAAAAAGAAATAGAAAAATAATAGAAAAATTTGAAAAAATTGGTATAATAATAGATATAGAAGAGTTAAAAAAATTTGCACCAGGAAATATAATCAGTAGATTACACTTTGCTAATTATCTCTTAGAAAAGGGAATAGTGACAAATAAGAATGAGGCATTTACAAAATATCTAGGAAGAACAGGCTTAGCTTATGTTCCAAAGGAGAATTTTTCACCAGAAAGAGCTGTAAAAATGATAAAGGCAAATGGTGGTTTTGCTTCATTAGCTCATCCTAAGTTAATAACTTTGAATGATGAGATTTTAAATGATCTTATTGTAAGATTAAAAGAGTGTGGCTTAGATGCCTTAGAATCACAATATAGTTCATTTTCTAAAGCAGAGAAGCAGAAATTTAGAAAATTGGCTAAAAAATATGGTCTTTTAATCACAGGGGGATCAGATTTTCACGGAGATAATAGAGAGGGTGTAGATATTGGCGATGCAGGTTTAGAGTACTCTCAATTTGAAAGAATAAAAAGATTTTTGAATAAATAAGGAGGCAAAAATGATAATTGTAACAGGTGCAGCTGGTATGATAGGAAGTGCAATGGTATGGAAACTTAATGAGATGGGTAGAAATGATATCATTGTTGTAGATAAGCTGAGAACAGAGGAGAAATGGCTTAACTTAAGAAAGAGAGATTATGCTGATTGGGTGGATAGAGATGACCTATTTGATTGGCTATCTAACTCAGCAAATGCTGAAAAGATAACAGGAGTTGTACATATGGGAGCTTGTTCAGCAACAACTGAGAGAGATGGAGATTTCTTAATGAGCAACAACTATGGATATAGTAAAAAATTATGGGAGTTCTGTGCAGCTAGACAGATACCTTATGTATATGCTTCATCAGCAGCTACTTATGGTGGTGGAGAATTAGGATACAATGATGATGTGAGTGTAGAGGAGTTAAAAAAATTACAACCTCTAAACAAATATGGATATTCAAAGAAAATATTTGATGATTGGGCATTTAAACAGAGTATAGCACCTAAACAATGGTGTGGATTAAAATTCTTTAACGTATATGGTCCACAAGAGTATCATAAAGGAAGAATGGCTTCAATGGTATTCCATACATTCAATCAGTATAGAGATAATGGTGGAGTAAAACTTTTCAAATCTCATAAAGAGGGATTCAAAGATGGA
Organism: Fusobacterium sp. SYSU M8D902; assembly: GCF_040199715.1. Classification (NCBI taxonomy): domain Bacteria; kingdom Fusobacteriati; phylum Fusobacteriota; class Fusobacteriia; order Fusobacteriales; family Fusobacteriaceae; genus Fusobacterium; species Fusobacterium sp. SYSU M8D902. The sequence goes on along the minus strand of NZ_JBEFNA010000019.1, from coordinate 32,105 downwards.
GAGCAATTGAGAGATTTCGTATACTTAAAGGATGTTGTAGATGTAATGTACTATCTATTGACTGAAAAAGTTGAATCTGGAGTATACAACATAGGAACAGGAGAGGCTAGAAGTTTCTTAGATCTATCTATGGCTACAATGAGAGCAGCAGCAAATAATCCAGAGTTAAAACAGGAAGAGGTTATAGAGTTTATACCTATGCCAGAGGACTTAAGAGGAAGATACCAATACTTTACTCAAGCTAGTATGGAAAAGCTAAAAAGAGCAGGATATACTAAGAAATTTACATCTTTAGAGGATGGAGTAAAGGATTATGTTGAAAACTATTTATCAAAAGAAGATCCATATTTATAAGGTGATAAATAGATGAATTTGTTTTTAATAGTTATAATATTGGGGATAGTAGAGGGAATGACAGAGTTCCTTCCAGTAAGTAGTACAGGTCATATGATATTGGTTGAAAAGTTTATTGGAGATGGAAGATTTTCACCAAAGTTTATGGAGAGTTTTTTAATAATTGTTCAATTGGGAGCAATATTAGCAGTAGTTATCTATTTCTGGGATACTTTAACACCATTTGTAAAAAATAGGAAAGAGCTTATTTCTAGAATTAGATTGTGGACAAAGGTTATTGTGGGAGTTTTACCAGCAGCTGTCATTGGTTTGTTGTTAGATGATTACATTTCAGAGTATTTTATGGGGAATGTATTCGTAGTAGCAACAACTCTAATATTTTTCGGTGTGATTTTAATTGTTATTGAAAAGTACTATAAAACAGCTGGAAAGATTGATAGTTTTGGAAAATTAAGTTATAAGTTAGCTTTTATAATCGGATTTTTTCAGTGCTTGGCAATGATACCAGGAACATCAAGATCTGGAGCTACAATAATTGGAAGTTTATTGTTGGGGCTATCAAGAGGACTAGCAACAGAATTTTCTTTCTTCTTAGCAATTCCTACAATGTTTGGAGCTACTCTTCTTAAACTTGTGAAAAATGGAATGAACTATACAACTACTGAGTGGCAACTTATTGGAGTTGGAACACTTGTATCATTTGTTGTAGCCTACCTTGTAATAAAGTGGTTTATGGGCTATATAAAGAAAAGAGACTTTGTTTTCTTTGGAGTGTATAGAATAATTTTAGGAATATTAGTATTGATATTTTTATTTATCTAAAATAAAAATATTATAGTAAAAAAGATTGAGAAAATAAATAGAGCAAGTTAGCTAGGCTATACTTGCTCTTTATTTTTTGAATGAAGATTATCTTTATTCTCTTACTTGTCCATTTCCCATAATAACATATTTAGTAGTAGTAAGTTCCTTTAATCCCATAGGACCTCTAGCATGAAGTTTTTGAGTACTGATACCGATCTCAGCTCCAAAGCCAAACTGTCCACCATCAGTAAATCTAGTAGAAGCATTTACATAAACAGCAGCAGCATCAACTTCATTTAGGAATCTTTGAGCATTAGAGTAGTTTTCAGTAACTATACACTCTGAGTGTTTAGTACCATATTGACCAATATGTTTTATAACCTCGTCTAGATCCTTAACAACTTTAATAGCTACTATATAGTCCTCATACTCAGTAGCCCAGTCCTCCTCGGTAGCCACAAGAGCTGTAGGGATATATTTTCTAACTGTTTCATCTCCTCTGATCTCTACATTTTTAGCTATTAACTCTTTTCCAAGGTTAGGAAGAAGAGAGTTAGCACAATTTTCATGTATAAGTAGAGTTTCGACAGCATTACAAACACCTGGTCTTTGAGTTTTAGCATTTATAATTATATCAATAGCCTTAGTTAAATTTCCACTTTCATCAACAAAGATGTGACAGTTACCAATTCCTGTCTGTATACAAGGGATTGTACTATTCTCTATAACTGTATTGATAAGTCTAGCACTACCTCTAGGGATTAAAACATCTATATATTGGTGAGCTTTCATAAGTTTATTAGCTGTATCATGGCTAGTATCTTCTAGAATTTGTACTGCATTCTCATCAATGTTACACTCTTTTAAAACAGTTTTAAAAACATTTACAAGAGCTATATTGGTATTGATAGCTTCCTTTCCACCTCTTAAGATTACAGCATTTCCACTTTTTAAGCAAAGCCCAAAAGCATCAGCAGTAACATTAGGACGTGATTCAAATATTATAGCTACAACACCTAATGGAACTCTTTTCTGTTGAATTATAAGCCCATTAGGAAGAGTTTTTCCATATGTGAACTCTCCAACAGGATCATTTAAAGATGCGATCTGTCTAAGTCCGTCAGCCATATCTTCAATTCTTTTCTCTGTCAATGTCAATCTATCTATAAAAGCTTTTTTAACACCTGAATTTATAGCATTTTCAACATCTTTTTTATTTATTTCTAAGATAGTATTACAATTTTTTAAAAGTGCATCAGCAGATTTTAGAAGCACTTCATTTTTTACTTTTGTAGATAACTGAGCTATCTGTATCTCAGCTTCCTTTGCAGATTTTCCTAATTTTTCTATATAACCCATAATTGCCTCCTAATTATTCACAATCAAATACAGTTCCAATATCTTTCCCAGAGATAAGTTCTTCGATAAATGATGGATTAGAACCATCTAAGATAGCCATTCTTACTCCACCGTTATAGCATTTTCTTGCAGCTAGAAGTTTAGTTTCCATACCACCAACACTAAACTCACTACCCTTTTCTCCCCCCATAGCTAGGATATCATCAGTAACTTTTTTAACATAAGATATTCTCTTTGCTTCAGGATGTGTCTTAGGATTAGCATCATAAAGGGCATCAATATCTGTAAGAATTACAAGTAGATCAGCTTTTATAAGTGTTGCCACACTTGCAGAAAGTCTGTCGTTGTCACTAAATTCAATCTCAAAAGTAGAGATAGTATCATTGGCATTGATAATAGGGATAACACCAAATCCCAATAGAGTTTCTAAAGTGTTAGTTGTATTAGTTCTTCTCTCTCCCTCTTTAAAGTCATCTTTAGTAAGAAGAATTTGAGCAACTCTTTGATTATATTCACTCATAAAGTTTTTGTAGATATGCATAAGTTCTGCTTGTCCAACAGCAGCAGCAGCCTGTTTTTCTCTAGTAAGAGTAGGTCTTTTCTCAAAGTTTAAGCTTTTTGATCCTACACCAATAGCTCCTGAAGTTACAAGTACAACATCTCTATCTTGATTTCTAAGATCAGAAAGTATCCAAGCTAACTTATTCATCAAATGGAAGTTAAGATTTCCATTGGGATAAGTAAGAGTAGATGTACCAACCTTTATAACAATTCTCTTTGAATTTTTGATTTTTTCTCTGATTTCATTATTCATATATACTCACCTTAAAATTTATTATAATATACATTATACAGGTAAAATTATATTTTTAATAGATTTTTTTATAAAAATTTTGTAAAATGTACCTATAGGGTCATAATTATTAAGTGGAGGTTTATGGTATGGAGAGTTTAAAAATTGAGGATTTTCTAGATTATAACTATCTGTCTGAGTTAAATATTTCACCAGATGGAAAATATGTAAGTTTTTTGCAACACAGAGCTAATTATGATGAGAACAACTATAGCTCAAACATCTATATACTGAATCGTGAGAGTGAGGAGTATTGTAAATTGACAGAACTCAGTGATAAAAAGCAGTATATGTGGATAGATGAAAAATCAATAGTATTTTCAAGTAACAAAGATAGGGAGTTACAGCTTAGAAGTGATGAGGGAGAGAGCTGGAGTTGCTACCAAATTATAGATTTAGAGAGCAAAAAAGTTGAGGAGTATATGAGAATTCCTTTAGAAGTAACATCTATCAAAAATATAGATGGAGAGAACTTCATTCTTACAGCTCAATATAATAATTATGGAGTTGAACTCAATGGTGCAGTTGGAGATGAACGTATCAAGAAGTTAGAGGAGATTAGAGAGAGTAAAAATTATGAGATAATAGATGAGATTCCTTTCTGGGGCAATGGTAAGGGATTTACGAATAAGAAGAGAAATAGACTATATATGTATAATAGATTAAGTGGAGAGATCTATCCAATAAGTGATAGAATTTCAAATGTAAATTACTATTCATATAGAGATGGAAAAATTGTATATACAGTGAATAGATTTACTAATAAACAGGAGCAGAGAGAGGGAATATATAGTTTTGATATCAGTACTAAGAGTGAGGAGCTGTTATTGGCTAGTGAGGAGTTTAGAGTTAATTTTGTAGAGTTTTTTAATGATGGAATAATTTGTGGTTTAAATGACACTAAAGATTATGGACTCAATCAAAATCCAAAATTCTATACAATAAAAGATGGAGAGCTTAAACTTTTCAAAGAAAATGATAGTTCATTAAGTAATAGTGTAGGTTCAGATTGTAGATATGGAAATAATAGAAATTTTAGAGAAAATTCAGGAAAACTATACTATGTAACAACTATTTTACATAGTTCAGTATTGAGATCTCTAGATGAAATGGGAGTTGAGAGGACAATATCCTCTGCTGATGGGTCAGTGGATGGCTTTATTTTAGCTGATCAAGAGGTCTACTTTATAGGAATGAAAGATTTGAGACTACAGGAGATATACTCTATTAAAAATGGAGTAGAGAAGAGAGTAACAGATTTTAATGAGAAAATATATGAAAATAAAGAGCTTTCAAGACCTGAAAAATTAAGTGTTGTAAGCAATGGAGTAGAGATAGAGGGATGGGTTATAAAACCAACCAATTATGAAGAGGGGAAAATGTACCCAGCTATCTTAGATATACATGGTGGACCTAAAACTGTCTATGGAGATATTTTTTATCATGAGATGCAAGTTTGGGCAAACTTAGGTTATTTTGTCTTTTTCTGTAATCCACATGGTGGAGATGGACGTGGAAATGAGTTTGCAGATATTAGAGGGAAATATGGAACAATTGACTATGAGGATTTGATGAATTTTACTGATAAAGTAACCAATAGTTACCCTATAATAGAGAGAAAAATAGGTGTGACAGGTGGATCTTATGGTGGGTATATGACAAACTGGATAATAGGGCATACAAATAGATTTGCCTGTGCTGTATCTCAAAGAAGTATATCTAACTGGTTTTCAAAATTTGGTACTACAGATATAGGTTACTATTTTAATGTAGATCAAAATATGTCTAGCCCTTGGAAGAATCCAGAGAAATTATGGTGGCATTCGCCTCTAAAATATGCAAACAGAGTGGTAACACCAACTCTATTTATACATTCAGAAGAGGATTATAGATGCTGGTTAGCTGAGGGATTACAGATGTTTACTGCTCTTAAATATCATGGAGTTCAGTCTAGACTCTGTATGTTTAAGGGAGAGAATCACGAATTATCTAGAAGCGGAAAGCCTAAAAATAGAGTTAAAAGGCTACAAGAGATAACAAAATGGTTCGAAGAATTTTTAAAATAACTGTTAATAAATATTTTTAAATGTGATATAATAAACACAGAACAAAGCTTTTTTTAAATTTTGGAGGTGGGTTTTTTGCATAAAGCTAATTATATTATGATGACACCAGGACCTACTATGGTTAGGGAGAATGTATTACATGCAAAAGGAAATTATTATGGAAATTCAGATTTTGATCCTAAATTTTTTGAGTTCTATGGACAATTATGTAAAAAAATAGGAAAGATATTTGGAGCAAAAAAGGCTCAAACTATAATAATGGCTGGAGAAGGAATGCTAGGATTAGACAGTGCCTGTGCAGCTCTTACTGAAAAAGGAGACAAAGTTTTAGTAATCTCTAATGGACTTTATGGTGCTGGATTCAAAGATTTAGTTGAGATCTATGGTGGAGAGGTAACAGTATTTGAAAGTGATGTAAAAGATAAAATAGATACAGATTCTTTGAGAGTATTTTTGGAGCAACATAAAGATTATGGATTTAAGTATGCAACAGTAGTTCATTGTGATACTCCTTCTGGAGTTTTTAACAATGTGAAGGATATATGTAAAACATTGAAATCAATGGGAATAATGACAGTTGTAGACACTGTTTCAGCTGTTGGAGGAGCAGAGGTAAAAGTTGATGAGTGGGGTATAGATATAGCTTTAGGTGCTTCACAAAAAGTTCTTTCTGCCACAACTGGTCTTACAATAATGACAGTAAGTGATGATGCTTGGAAGGCAATAGAGAATAGAAAATCTCCAATTCCTTCATTCTATTGTAATCTTTCATTATGGAGAGATTGTGTAGAGAAAAAACTTTTCCCATATACTATGCCAATTGGAGAGATAGCAGCTTTAGGATTAGCTATTGACAATATGTTCCAAGAGGGATTGGACAAAGTAATAGAGAGACACTATACTGCAGCAGAGTATACTAGAAATAGATTGATGGATCTAGGAATAGAGCTTTATTTAAAAGGTGGATATTCCCCTACAGTAACAGCTTTCTACGTACCAGAAGGATATGATTTAGAAGAGGTATATAATCATATGTTAGAGCATCATGAAGTGATGGTAGGGAAATCTTATGGATATTTAGCTGATAAAGTTTTAAGAATAGGGCATATGGGAGAGAATGCTCGTTTCTTTAGAATAGATTACACTATGAGAGCTTTAGAGAAAACTTTAAAAGAATTAAAAAAGTAAAATTTTGTTTAAAAAAAGAAAAAAATGAGCGAGAATAACGAAAAAAATAAAAAAAATGCTTTTTATTTTTTTAAAACTTGAATTTTCCTAAATAAGATATTATAATAAAATGTACGTCTTTTGTATTACATAATGAAATTAAAAATTAATACAAAAAGAGTAATGTTATATGATAATTCTTATTTATTTTAGGAGGTAAAATGTATCTGGATATAATTTTTAAGGTTCTTGGAGGTCTGGGAATATTTCTTTATGGGATGGATAATATGTCTTCAGGAATGCAAAAATTAGCAGGAAAGAAGTTAAAAAGATTTTTAGCTGTTTTAACTACCAATAGGTTTATTGCAATATTAATGGGAATATTTGTAACAGCATTAGTTCAATCATCATCTGTTAGTACAGTAATGACAATAGGATTTGTAAATGCTTCATTATTAACATTAAAACAAGCTTTAGGAGTAATTTTTGGTGCAAACATAGGAACTACAATTACAGGCTGGATTCTTGTATTGAATATAGGAAAATATGGATTACCAATAGTTGGTGCTGCAGCTATAGCACATATGTTTTTAAAAGGAGATAAAGCTAAGACAAGAGCACTTACAATAATGGGATTAGGAATGATCTTCTTAGGACTAGAGCTAATGAGTAATGGATTGAAGCCAGTAAGGGATATGCCAGAATTTGTGAGATTATTTCAAATGTTTTCTGCGGATTCATATTTTGGTGTTATAAAAGCGGCAGCTGTAGGAGCTTTAGTTACTGCTATTGTACAATCATCATCAGCTACATTAGGAATAACAATTACATTAGCATTACAGGGATTGATATCTTATGAGACAGCAGTAGCTTTGGTATTGGGAGAGAATGTTGGAACTACAATTACAGCTATTTTAGCAACTTTAAACGCAAATGTTAATGCTAAAAGAGCAGCTTATGCTCATACGATAATTAACACATTTGGTGTTTTATGGGTGACAGCAGTATTTAAACCTTATTTACAATTTTTAAATATATTTAATAATCATGATACAAATATAACAATGGCAATTGCTACAGCACACACAGTTTTTAATGTTGTGAATGTAATTTTATTTACTCCTTTCATAGGATATCTAGCAGATTTTTTATGTAAGGTGATAAAAGATGATGGTAAAGTTAATGATAGAATAACTAAGATTGATCAACTTATGTTAAAAACTTCAGGGGTAGTTGTGGAACAGACCAAAGTGGAAGTTGGAAATATGGGTAAAATGATACAATTAATGTTTGATGAAGTAAAAAAAGTCTATACTAATCCTGTTGCTTTGACAGATACAAAAGTTAAAGATTTAAGAAAGATGGAAGATGACTTAGATCTTTATCAAAAAGAGATAACTGATGCCAATTTCGTTATCCTAAATAATAAAGATATAAATGATAGTTTAAGAAGAGATATTAGAAATAACTTAATTGTTTCAGATGAATATGAAACAGTAAGTGATTATTTAATGAGAATAACTAATAGTCTAAAGAAATTACATGATAATGTTATGACTTTTACTGAACAAGAAATAGAAGTAATGTTACTATTGCATGAAAAAACTAATGAGTTTTTTAAGAATATTGATAGAGGTTATCAAGAGAAAAATCTGATATTGATAAAAGAGTGTATAGTTAATGCTAAAGAAGTAACAGCTCTTTATAAAGATGCTAAAAAGCACTATATGGATTATGGAATTAAAGAAGCAGCAACTACAATGTCTACAACTAATTTTATGGATATAATAAATTTCTATAGAAGAGTTGGAGATCATTTAACTAATATTATTGAAGGATATTCAAGTAAGTAAAAATAATAGAAATTAAAATTATAGCTCTGTTAATAATGACAGGGCTATTTTTTTATTAAAAACAAAAAGCTTTTAAGATAGAAGAAAAAGTATTATAAAAACACATATATTTAACTTGTTATAATTAATTAACACAAGTTCATAACAAGTTATAAAATTTAAAATCCTATAAATTATACTATTTTCTATTTTTTTGATTAAAAACTGTATGTTTTTTTAAAAAAAAGTTATTGACATAATAAAATAAAAAGCTTATAATTGTTATAAGAATTAAACTTGTTATAACAAGTTGAGGAGGGGTAATAATGGATATAGAAACGATTGCAATGTCATTAGTAGGAAATGCAGGAGAAGCAAGAAGTTTAGCATTTGAAGCTTTACATGAAGCTAAAAAGGGTGAATTTGAAAAAGCAGAGGAATTATTAAAAAAAAGTCATAAAAAAAATTTAGCTGCTCATGAATTACAAACACAACTTATATGTGAAGAAGCTAATGGTAACAGTACAGAAATGTCATTACTGATGGTTCATGCACAAGATCATTTAATGACTTCATTATTAGCTAGAGAGTTAATTAATGAGTTAATTGATATTTATAAAAAAATTAAATAAAGGATTAAAGTGGAGGAAAAATGAAAAAAAGATTATTAGATTTTGGAGGCGAAGATTTTTTAAGAGTAACACCTATGGAGTTAAAACAAAGTATATTAGCTTCTGAGGGAAGAGTAATTATGGCAGAAAATGTACCAGTAGAGCAACCATATTTAAATGGAGTTACAAATGCAGAAATAGAACGTGCTGCAGGAGCAGACTTAATATTGTTTAATGTACTTGATTTAATGGAACCAGAGATTCGTGGAATTCCAAGTAATATACCACAAAGTGAACATATAAATTGGATACGTAAAGCCATTGCTAGACCTATAGGTATTAACTTAGAACCAGTAGATTTAAATGCAACTATGAATGAAAAAAGACATGAAATTTCTATAGGTAGAATAGTATCACCTAAGACATTAGAGTTAGCTAAAGAATATGGATTTAGTTTTATTTGTTTAACAGGAAATCCAGGAACTGGTGTATCAAACTCAGCAATAAAAAATGCAATAGTATTAGCTAGAAAATATTTTAATGGATTAATTATAGCTGGAAAAATGCATGGTGCAGGAGTAGATGAACCAGTGATGAATTTAGAAATAGCTAAAGAATTTGTTAATGCAGGAATAGATATATTACTTGTACCAGCTCCATATACAGTACCACACTTTATGGAACAAGATTTAAGAGAAATTGTAGATATGGTAAAAGAGTACAATAAAGGAAAAAGTATAGAAGAAAAGGTATTGATTATGGCAGCGAATGGAACAAGTCAAGACTCATCAGATGCAGATACAATTAAAAAAATAGGATTAACAGCAAAAGCATGTGGAGTAGATTTACACCATATTGGAGATTCTTTTAATGGAGTTTGTATTCCAGAGAATATATATACATTAGGAGTGGCTATTCGTGGGAAAAGACATCAATTAACAATGTTAGCTCGTTCTAATTATCGTGGACAATAATGAAATAGGGGGTTTTTATGAAAAATAATAATTTGGTAGAAAAAGTAACTTATTTTGCTGGAAAAGTTGGAGGACAGCGTCATTTATTAGGATTACGTGATGGAATGGCTGCAGCAATGCCATTAGTTATTATAGGGTCATTTTTTATGTTGTTAGCACAATTCCCTTTTGAACCTTTTACAAAATGGTTACAAAAAGTTGGACTACAAGCTTTTTTTAACAAAGCAAGTGATTCTACATTTGGAATAATAGGTTTAGTTATATCTTTTTCTGTTGCATATCATTTAGGAAGTTATTATAAAATTAATAAGTTTTCAGCAGGAGTTTTATCCTTAGCTTCTTTTATAATATTAACTCCAATTTATACAATTGACATTGGTGCAGGATTCCCAATAAAATATATGGGAAGTGCTGGAATGTTTGCTGGAATAATAATTGCACTAATAACAACAGAAATTTATCGTTGGTTTGAACAAAATAACATTATGATAAAGATGCCAGATTCAGTACCACCAAGCGTAAGTAGAGCTTTTTCGGCAATTATTCCTGGATTAGCAATTGTATCATTTTGGGTAATAATAAGTATAATTTTGACATATTTAGGAGTAGAAAATATACATAGCTTAATACAATCAGTATTGGGATCGACATTAGGGCTATTAAGTAATACATTACCAGGAATAATATTGGTTATTTTTATCCAATGTTTCTTTTGGATGTTTGGAATACATGGAGCACAGGTTACAGGACCATTAATAGAACCATTATTACTACAAGCTTCAGATATAAATAGAACAGCTTATATTGCTGGTCAAGAATTACCAAATATAATAACTTATGAATTTGTATATAATTTTGTATTCACTGGAGGAGCAGGATGCCTATTTGCGATGGCGTTATTACTTTTTTTCAAATCTAAAAGTAAAGAAAATAAAATTTTAGGGAAAATTGCTTTACCACCAACATGTTTTCAAGTACCAGAATCAATATTATTTGGATTTCCAATTATAATGAATTTTAAGATAGCTATTCCGTTTGTATTAGCACCTATTACAACAACAATAGTAACATATTATGCAATGTATTTTGGATTAGTAGCTAAACCAATAGGAGCAATAATACCTTGGACAACACCTCCAGTAATAGCAGGATTTTTAGCAACTGGAGGACATATAAGTGGAGCGATTATTCAAATAATAACAATTGCTATAAATATCCTAATTTATTTGCCTTTCTTCCTTAAAGATGATAAAATGAAAATTGAAACTGAAAAGAAAGCTGAGCTAGAAAAAAGTGAAAACGATTTTGAAAATGTTGATCTAAATAATTTTACATTTTAAGAAAATTTAAATAAAGAAAGAAGGAGAAAGAGTGTTAGGAAAACAGAAACAAATACCTTTGTATAGCCAATTAACTAAAGCTTTAAAAAAATATATTGAGAGTAATTTAGATTTTGGTGATAAATTACCAAGTGAAAAAGAAATAGGAGAAATGTATTCTGTCAGTAGAACAACTGTTAGACTTGCAATGGAAGAGTTAGAAAAGTGTGGTATGATATATAGACTTCAAGGAAAAGGTTCTTTTGTTTCAGATTTTTCATCCAATTCATTAAATTCTTTTAATTTAATTGATGAAAGAACTTTCTTTACTACTGAATATAAGACTGAAAGCTCTTTTAAAAAAAGCTTATATGGGTTAACTAGTATTTTGCCTAATAATATTCAGGAAGTTTTCAATGAGATAGAATTTATAAGAATTCAATATATAATTTGTTTAGAAAATATACCTGTTTTACTCGTAGATTATTATTTAAATCAAAATATTTTTAATGATATAAGTTATGAAAATTTAGAAAAAGAATTTATAGATAAAATATGTCAAAACAAGAATATAGTTTTGAAAAGAATTACAGAGGATTATAATATTGTTTTGTCTTATCAAGAATTGAGTGATAAATTAAATTTGAATAATAACACACCTTTACTCTGCATAAATAAAAACTTTTATGATGTAAATAATGAGTTAATAATAATTGTATCAAAGCATATAGTAACAGAGAGATTTAAATATAAAAATTTTTTAGAAATCTAAAAAGAATTTAGGAGGAAAAATGAAAAAGAAAATATATTTATTTTGTAGTGCAGGTATGTCAACAAGTATTTTAGCGAATAAAATGCAAAAGTGTGCAGATGGGTATAATCTTCCTGTAGAGGTTAAAGCTTTTCCATTAAGTGAGATAGATAGTATAGTAAAAACTTTGAATCCAGATTGTATTTTATTGGGGCCACAAGTAAAACATACTTATGAAGAAACTAAAAAGATGTATGGTGTAGATGGAACTCCAGTTGCTGTTATAGATACAAATGACTATGCTCTAGTAAAAGCAGAAAATGTGTTGAAAATGGCAGTTGTTTTAGTTAAAAATTCAATTAAAAATAAATAATTTAAATTGAAAGGTATGAAACTAGATATTATTATCTAAATATTTCATACCTTTTAAAATAGAAAAGGAGTTATATGAGTATAAATTTCAATAATAAAACAAAGGAGTTTCATCTTTCAAATAATAATATAAGTTATATTATCAAAATATTAAGAAATGGTCAAATAGGTCAACTATATTTTGGAAAAAAAATAAAACATAAAGAAAGTTATAGTTATTTACTTGAAAGTAAAAGTCGTCCTATGGCTCAATACTTATATGAAAATGATTTTTCTTTTTCATTGGATCATATAAAACAAGAATTTCCAAGCTATGGAACAACGGATCATAGATATCCAGCTTTTGAAATAAAACAAGAAAATGGAAGTACAATAACAGAATTTGAATATATATCTCATAAAATATTCAAAGGGAAAAAAAAACTGGTTGGATTGCCAGCAGTTTATGTTGAAAATGAAGATGAAGCTACAACATTAGAAATTTTTTTAAAAGATAAAATGATAGAAATAGAGTTAGTACTTTCGTACACTATTTTTGAAAAATATGATGTAGTAGCTAGAAATGCTCAGTTTATAAATAAAGGAGAAAATTCAGTAGATATAACAAGAGCATTAAGTTTAAATTTAGATTTACCAGATTATGATTATGAATTACTTCAATTGTCTGGGGCTTGGTCAAGAGAACGATACATAAAAACACGAAAATTAGAGATGGGAATTCAGGCTATAAGTAGTACAAAAGGAATTTCAAGTAATGATCAAAATCCCTTTATTGCTTTAAAAAGACCTGAAACTACAGAAACTTTAGGCGAAGTAATAGGATTCAGCTTGATTTATAGTGGGAATTTTTTAGCACAAGTTGAAGTTGATACTTATGATGTAGCTAGAGTATCTTTAGGAATAAATCCCTTTGGTTTTACTTGGCATTTAGAAAATAATGAGAGATTCCAAACACCAGAAGCTATTATTGTTTATTCAGACTCTGGTTTAAATAAAATGAGTCAAACTTTTCATAATATTTTTGGAAAAAGATTGGTAAGAGGAGAGTGGAGAGATAAATTCAGACCAATTTTAATAAATAATTGGGAAGGAACTTACTTTGATTTTAATGATGAAAAAATATTAAATATAGCTAAAGCTGCACATAAAATGGGAGTGGAACTTTTTGTTTTAGATGATGGGTGGTTTGGAACAAGAAATGATGATAAACAAGGACTTGGAGATTGGGTTTCAAATAAAAATAAGTTAAAAAATGGAGTAGAAGGTTTATCACATGAAATAGATAAAATTGGAATGAAATTTGGGCTATGGTTTGAGCCAGAAATGGTAAATAAAAATAGTGAACTTTTTAAAAGACACCCAGAGTGGATACTTCATGTTCCTCAACGGAATCAATCACATGGAAGAAATCAATTTGTTCTTGATTATTCAAGAAGAGAGGTTATAGATTACATATATGATATGATGTTTAAAATTATTAAAAACTCTAAAATATCGTATATTAAATGGGATATGAATCGTTATATAACAGAATGTTATTCAGTAGCTTATCCACCACAAAGACAAGGAGAAATTTTTCATAGATATATATTGGGTGTATATGACCTATATGAAAGATTAATTAAAGCTTTTCCAAATATATTATTTGAATCTTGTTCAAGTGGAGGGGCTAGATTTGATCCGGGGATGCTATATTATGCACCACAATGTTGGACTAGTGATGATACAGATGCTATTGAGAGATTAAAAATTCAATATGGGACATCATTAGTCTATCCATTGTCAACAATGGGAGCTCATGTATCAGTAGTTCCTAATCATCAGCTTCAACGTATAACTCCACTTGAAACAAGAGCTGGAGTTGCTTATTTTGGAAATTTTGGTTATGAATTAGATATGAGTAAATTAACTGAAGAAGAAAATAAGAAAATAAAGATACAAATTGATTTTTATAAAAAATATAGACATATTTTTCAATATGGAATATTTTATCGTCTATTAGATCCATTTAAAAATAATATTGTTTCTTGGATGGTAGTAACAGAAGATAGAAGAACAGCAATAGTTGGATATTATAAGATTTTAAATGATGTAAACTGTGCATATAGAAGAATAAAACTTCAAGGGTTAGATCCTGATTTAAAGTACGAAATTTCCAATTTAAACTACCCAGAAGAAATAGCAACAAAATATTGTTATGGTGATGAATTGATGAATATAGGGCTTATAACTACAGATTCATCTTCAGGTCAAGTTTTAGATGGTAGTAGAGTATCACATGATTTTGATTCAACTATTTATATTTTGAAAGTTGAATAGTAATTAAGTATAGAAATTTTGTATTTTGATAAGGTTTGAAGAAAATAGAGTAAATTTCTATTAACTAATATTATTGGAGGATATTCAAGTAAGTAAAAAATAATAGAAATTAGAATTATAGCTCTGTTAATGATAACAGGGCTATTTTTTTATATTTATTGACAAAGCTTTCTTAAAACTATAGAATAAGGGTATAGAAGAGAAAAGGGAGTGAAGAGATGAGCAAATATGAGATAAATTTTGAAAGAGAGATCTTAAGAGAGAAAAGTGCAGGAATATTGGCTGATTTTGACAGATATTTAGAAGATAATAATATTGATTATGATGATATTAAAAATCCCATAATATTACTAGAGAGAGCAATTACAGAAATATATCGTAATATCTTCAAGCCTGAATATGACAACATGATAAGTTTGAAAGAGGCTAATGCTAAATTAGATCTTGCAACAGAGATTTTAAATAAATTGAGTTAGGGAGTAATTGTTATGGAAAGAGGACAGTATACAGAGATTGAATTTGAAAAAGCATATGAAAGAATAGAGAGACGTCTTATAGAAAATATAAGTATTACTAAAGAAAAAAGGGCATTTATCTTAGGGGGACAACCTGGAGCAGGAAAAAGTGGATTAACTGCAGTATTGGAGGGGGAGAATAAGAATCTAATACTTATAAATGCTGATGAATTTAGAAAAAAACATCCACATTATAAAGAGCTAAAAGAGGAATTTGGAGATGAGTATGTAGCTCATACTCAAAAATTTATAGGGAAGATGACTGAGACTCTTATAGATAGATTGAGTACAAAGGGATATAATATAATAGTTGAGGGAACTTTGAGAACAAAAGAGGCTCCTCTAAAAACAAGAGATATATTAAAGAGCAAGGGTTATGATGTTGAGCTTTGTATAATCCAAGTGAGACCTGAAGATTCACTATTGGGAACACATCAACGTTATGAGAAGATGATAGAGTTAGGAACAGTGGCAAGAGGAACACCAAAAGAAGCTCATAATATTGTTATAAAAACTTTACCTGAAAATTTGAGCTTTTTATATAATGGAGGTTATTTTTCAGATATAAGAATATATAATAGGGAGTTAGAATGTTTATACTCTATGAAAAAAACTCCTGAAATAGATCCTGGAATTTTGATGAAAAGGGAGTTTGAAAGAGTTTTAACAGAGTCTGAAAAAGAGAATTTAAAAGTTAAATATAATAAGCTTATAGAAAAAATGGAGAAAAGAGATGCTACTTCTCAAGAGATTGAGAGAATTTTAGAGGAAAAGAGAGAAATTTAAAATTGAGTAAAAAAAACACAACCTACTTTTAGAAGAAAGTTGTGTTTTTTCTTTAAAAACTTCTAGTGATGGATAAAAAGAACTCTTTAACTAATCCACCTACATCTATACCCAACATAGATTCTAAAATCATCTTGAACAAAACTATAGAGGTAACTATTAAGAACATTGGTTTAATAAATTTAGTTCCTTTTGTAACGGCCATCTTAGCCCCTAAAATAGCTCCAAATATCATAATAATACCTATAGGAATAGAGTAGAAAAAATTAACTTTGCCAAGGTAGATAAAGAGAAACATACTGGCTAAATTACTAGTAAGATTTAGAATTTTAGCATTACCACTGGCATTTGTAAAGTCCAATTTAAAAATTCTAATCAGAGCAAATATTAAGAAAGAACCTGTTCCAGGACCAAAAAATCCATCGTAGAATCCCATAATAATAGCCATAATTCTTCCATTACGAATATTTTTACTATTGAGTCCTAAAAAATTATTCTCCTCTCCAAGATCCTTGTTCATTAAAGAGTAAACAAGAACAAGAAGAAGTAGAATAATAGCTATTGGATAGAGATATTTGGAATCTATAAGTACGACGGTCTTAACTCCTATAAATGCTCCAATAAGGGAGAAAGGTACCATAGTTCTAACCATTTTCCAATTTATTTTACCAGAAGCTGCAAACTTCCAAGTACTTGCTATAGTTCCTATACTTGATGAAACTTTGTTTGTTCCCAATGCTGTATGGGCAGGTAAACCAGAGGCTAAATAAGCCGGGACTGTAATAAGCCCCCCTCCACCAGCAATAGCATCAATAAACGAAGCAAAAAAACAAGCAACTCCTAAAAATAAAAAACTACTAATATCAATATTAGTAAAAAAATCTTCAAACATTAACCTTCCTCCACTAATTTATTAAAATATATTATTTATTTTTGTAACTTGGTACAATCTCTTCAATCTCATCTTCATTAAATCTTCCATTTAATGGTTTGTAGTCAAAAAGATGTTTTTTGTTTTTAGGGATAGTACAGAAAATACTCTCACCAGGGTTTACAATATCTCCCTCTTTTATATATACAGCTCCAGAAATATAGTCTAATATTCTTTGTGATTCTTTTGAATCTAAATCCATAAGATTGATATGTACTATTTTGTCTTCTTTAATATAGTCAACACATCTCATGCACTCTTCATATTTTTTTGGTTTAACAAATACAATATCAAAATCCTTTTCCATAGTAGTCTCCTTATACTTTTATTTTAATTTTACCACAGCAGGTAGAGAAAAGTCCATACCTTCATATGATAAACTAGCTGCCTTATCACCAATATATGATTCAACTGTAGCAGTTCCAACAAGAGTCTCTTCATATCCTAAGATCTCTCCGTTGTATTCTACAGCTTCCCCTTGTTTGTAAACATTTAGCTTAGTTCCAAGCTTAAGATTATTTTCAAAACCAGAATTAATAATTATCTTATTACCAGATTTTTTTAAAATAGATGCTGTCCAAGGAGCAGAGTCAATTTTTTCTATAACTTTTTCAACTCCCTGTATAATAGCAGCTCTAAAAGCTTCCTCTTCCAGATTATTAAGAGAACCATATGTTCCAGCTCCCAATACAGTCTCAAATTTTACACTTGAGCTACCCTCTCCAGTAACGGACCAAACTTTACCATTTAAAACATCAATAACCTTTAACTCAACAACAGCTTCACCAGTTTGATATTTAGTTTTTGAGATAAGAGTTTTATTCCCAGTGATCTTTACTCCATACTTAGACACACTAGCAACAATTACATAATCTGTATCTAAGAATCTCTGCTTAGCTAAGATAGATTTTTGACCAAGATTACTTGAAAAAGCTAACTCTTCCATAACAGAGTCAAGATCTTCTCTCTCTAGGATTGTAAATCTTTTAGAGTTTGAAAACTCAGAGATAAGAATATCTTTATAGATACTATCATTTCTTTGTGTTCCAAATCTAGAGTAGTTTTTAACTTTTCCAATAACTAATCTACTTTTAAGATTTAAATTTGCTTTTTGTACATCATACTCTCTAAGATTAGAAAAGTTATCCTCTTTTGATATATTACTTTTAATTTCAGCACTTCCACAACCTAACATTAGGAAGAGAGAACATATAGTAACAGCAATCTTTTTTAACATAAACTCACCTACATTTCTTTTAAAACAAGTTTTAATATTTCATCAGCAGAAAGGGTACTAGTAAAACCAGAGGCTTTACGATGACCTCCTCCACCAAAGATACTAGCAATCTTATTTACATCAACTTCATGTTTACTTCTCATACTTCCTTTTATTACTCCAGGCTTATCCTCTCTAAGGAAGAGAGAGACCTCAGCTTCATTAAAGGCAAGTAGCTTTTCAACAATACCCTCAGTATCCTCTTTTTTAGCATTGTATTCAAGTAAATCTGCATAAGAGATAAAGTGAGATGCTAACTTTTTATCTTCATCAAATTTCATCTCAAACATAGCTTTTCCTAGTAATTTAATAGCTGGAAGAGGTTTGTTGTTAAAAAACTCTCTTACAATTTTTGAAGAGTTAGCACCAACTCTTTTTAATTCACTTGCCATTTTAAAGGTATGGTAAGTAACATTGTCATGTGAAAAATTACCAGTATCATTAACTAAGCCAGTGTAAAGAGCTTCAGCTATATCCAAAGTCAAAGCTATATTACAATGTTTTAAAAATTTATAGATAACTTCACTTGTAGAAGAGATCTCCTCTACATAGTTAAGATCTCCATATAGGGTATTACTTATATGATGATCTATATTGATTACAAAGTTATCTTTAAAAAGCATTTTAGTCTCTCCAACTCTTTCAGCTGTTGCACTATCCACACATATGACAAGTTTAGGGGTATAGTTTTCATCAGCATTATAAACCTCTACTAGATCAATTTTTTCTAAAAATTTAATATTACTAGGGTAGTTGTCTTGAAGGACAAATCTAACATTTTTTCCTAAATTTTTAAGTGCAAGAGTAAGAGCTAAACCAGAACCAATAGCATCTCCATCAGGATTAACATGAGATGTAATGATTATATCTCCATTCACTTGCTTAATTTTATCTATAATATCATTAAAATTATTCATTTTCCTCCTCATCAATCTTAACTCCTAAGACTTTTCTCTCCTCTTTTGTCATTCTTTTTAAACCTTCTAAATACAGTTTTTTAGGATCATGACCCAATTTAGAAGCCATTAAATTCATTACAGCAATCTCAACCATAGCTGCAGCATTTCTTCCTGAAGATATATAGAGAACCATTTTAGGAATATCATTTCCTAAAATTTCAGCCATACTATTTTGATAGTCAACAGAAGTAAGGTAATCATTACAAGATTCCTGTTCTTTTAATTCAATGACTATATCAAGTTTTTTGTTGATTCTAACAGCTCCTAGTCCATAAAGTGTCTTGATATCAATTATTCCAAGTCCTCTAATCTCCATAAAATAAGGAAGATTAGCAGCAGTACCCATAATATCTCCACTGGTATCCTTCATAAATTTAACTAAGTCATCAGCTACCAATCTATGACCTCTATGTATTAATTCAAGAGCAGTCTCACTCTTTCCTACTCCACTTTTTCCAGTTAATAGAACACCAAAACCATATAGTTCCAGAAATACTCCATGAAGAGAGATATTAGGAGTAAAATATGTTTCCAAAAAGCTATTAAAGTTGGCTATTACTTGAGATGCCTTTTTAAATGAAGATCTACAAAGTATCATCTCACGCTCTCTAACCATTTTTAAGAAGTAGTCAGGTATCTCTACATCTGCAGTCAAAACAAGGATTGGAAGTTTAAACTGAAGATATTTCTCTAGATTTTTAATTCTCTCCTCTTCAGAAAGGGTACTTAGATATTTGAACTCAGCTTTGGAAAATATCTGTACTCCAATATAGGCAGCATCTTTATAGTTTTCAACAAAACCAGCAAGAGCTAGAGCAGGTCTATGTATGCTAGTAGTTTCAATCATTGTCTCTTCTAAATGCTCCTCACCTGAAAGAACTTTTAAGTTAAATTGATTTTTTAGTTGCATTACTGAAAGAACTTTTTTATTACTCATATTTTTTTCTCCCTGCTTTTTCTTATTAGCTTGTATTAGTTTTTGAGATTCCTTCATAAAAAACTCTGCTGAATTGACTCCCATCATCTTTAGTCTATAGTTTAAAGCTGCAGTTTCAATAATTATAGCCAAGTTTCTCCCTTTTCTAACAGGGATAGTCCATTTTGGAATCTTACCACCTAAGAACTCTTCATAGACTTCATCTAATCCAAGTCTATCATAAAATTTTTTCTCCTGCCACTCCTCTAGTACAATCAACATATCAATTCTCTTCATTTTTCTAGTGGCCTTTATACCAAAAAGAGTAGTGACGTCTATCTTGTTATTATCTTTTTGGTTATCTAAGAAGAAGTGGCTATCCATAGTACTCTTATCTATTCTATTATACCCCTCTAGATCATTTTCAGCCACTCTTTTCATAATTAAATGGTTGTCAGTGATGAGTCTATGCCCTCTCTCAAGAAGCTCAATTGTAACTCCCAATTTAGCATCTTCATAACCAGTAAGAAGTACACCGATTCCCATTACATCAAGAAATATATATCCATTAAACATCTCCTCTTTAGCCAATCTTTTAGATAGAAAGAACTTGGCTTCTCTAATGGTAGCAGATGTTCTTCTCATACTTTTTAAGAAAGTTTTATTATATTTTTTAGCACTAGCTATTAATTCAGGAAATATTATACTCTCATTAGTGGCAATAAGTGCTGGAAAGTTATGGGAAAAATAGTTGTCAAATATACGAGATCTCTCTTCAGATGTTAAATTCATAAGATATTTAGCCTCTTTTCTCCCGTAGATATGAATATATTTATTAAGTTCCTCATCCACTTCAAAAAAACCAATGAGTTCATAACCAATTTGATAGATACTTGGAATCTCAATTTGAAAATCCATATTTCCTTCATTTATAATCTCTAGATTGAGATGAGAGATAAACTCTCTTATAGGTACTTTTTTTTCTGAAATCAAGTCTAATCCTCTCCTTTTTTTGAAGATTTTTCAACTAATTTTTTAAAATTTTTTAAGTATTCATTATCTGTATAGAAATATTTTTTTCTCAGTAGGAAAGAGTTTTCAATCTCTTGTGTTTTCTGCTCTTTGACATAGTCAGCAACTTTTTTTTCTGCTCTGTACTGTCTATATAATTTGTTTTCAAAGAAGATAAAAACTCCCAATACTACCATATAGATGATAACTCTCAATAGATTATTTTTTCTTTTCATTCATTTCCTCTTTAAATCTACTTAGTGTATAAAAAGATCCACATAGAATAATAAGTTTTTTATTTAACTCTTTAGCCATAGAGTATGCCTTAGTTATATCATTTTCTACAAAGCAACCACTTTTATCACTCAATTGCTCAATTATTACCTCTCCAGTCGTACCTCTAGGATTATCTGCTAGAGATGTAAAGATAATATGTTTACTAATAGTTTTCATCAACTCTACCATATGAGTAACATCTTTATCCTTTAAGATAGATGTTATGATGACAACATCTTCAGGCTTAAAATTTTTAGATATGATCTTACAAAGCTCTCTCATACCATCTACATTGTGAGCTCCATCTAAAAGAGTGAGAGGAGATTTACAATAGAGTTCACATCTACATTGCCATACTACTTTTTTACAGCCAGATGAAATAGTTGCATCATCTATTCCCAACTCTTTTAATACCTCATAGGCAGTTAAAAAGTTTTTGAATTGATAATCACCAAAGAGGGAAAAATCAAACTTACTCTTTCCAATCTCAATATTTGTAGTAAAATTATCAAAATTCAATTTGAATTTAGCATCTCTATACTTTTCTAAGACATTTATAATAGTAGCTTTCTCTTCAGATATAGCTTTAAGAAAATCACTGTTGTTATCAGCAACAATTACCTTAGGACAATCTCTTATAATTCCAGCTTTCTCTTTGGCTATTTTATAGATAGAGTCTCCTAGATATTCAGTGTGATCTAAACTTACATTGGTAATGACACAGACCTCAGATTTACATATATTAGTTGCATCAAATCTTCCACCCATACCAGTTTCTAAAATTACATAATCAACTTTTTGATCAGAAAAAAATTGAAACATCATAGCAGTTGTAACTTCAAAAAAAGTAGGTTTAATTTCAGCTTTAGCTATTATATTTTTAATTTTTTCATAGTATTTTACAATCTCTTCATCACTTATATCTCTACCATTAACTCTGATTCTTTCGTTAAATTTTAAGATATGAGGAGAGGTATACTTTCCAACTTTATAACCTGCCTCTAATAAGATAGTTTCAATAGTTGTAGAAGTTGATCCCTTTCCATTAGTTCCAGCTATATGTATAACTTTGTAATTGTCTTGAGGATTTCCCAACTCATTGCAAAGAGTTTTAATATTCTCCAATCCCAATTTTATTCCATGCATAGAGTATGAGTAAAGTTCATTTAATAGAGCATCTATATTCATAGTCACACCTTCTTATAATCTTTCTAAGATCCCCTCTATTATAGTTTTAGAGTTTTTAGCAGCAAGTTTTACAAATTCTGGATAATCTACCTTAGCATCATCATCAGCTTTATCAGAGATAGCTCTTATAACTAGGAATGGAAGATTGAAAGTATAACAAACATGAGCTACAGCAGCTCCCTCCATCTCTGTACAGTAACCATCAAAGATCTCTTTAAGCCATTTGATCTTGTCAGGAGAAGCTATAAATTGGTCTCCACTCACTATTCTACCCTTCCATACTTTAGCTTCACCAAAAGCTTTTACTGCACAATCATAAGCTATATCTCTAAGGGTTTCATCAGTTTTAAATTTATATTCAGCCATTCTAGGAATTTGTCCTAACTCATAACCAAAGGCAGTTGTATCAAAGTCATGTTCAACTAAATCTGTAGCTATAACAATATCACCAATATTTATATCAGGATTTACTCCACCAGCAACTCCAGTAAATAATAGCATATCTACATTGAAATGACTCTTCATAAGAGTAGCACAGATAGCACCATTTACTTTACCAATACCACATTCAACTAAAACTACTTCTTTTCCTTTTAGTTCTCCTTTGAAAAAACTTAAATTTCCAATACACTCTTCCTCTATATTATTCATTACAGATTTTAACTCTATAATCTCTTCATTCATTGCACCTATGATACCTATTCTCATAAATATTTTCACCTCTATATCAAATTTTTATTCTCTAGAAATTATACCATATACTTGTATTCTAAGCAATTTATTAAAAGGTTTATTTGTAAGATAATATTATTTTTTTAGTTTTTATGCTATAATAAAGAGGTGAAATTAAAAATAGGAGAGAAGAGATGAAAAATTTAATATATAAATTTCAATTTTGGTTAGTTTTATTTTTTTATAAGATGTTATTGATGTTTCCAGAGAGTTCAAGATTTAAATTTGGAGATTTTTTAGGAAGTTTGAGTTATAGATTGATAAAAAAGAGAAGATTGATCGCCTTAACTAACTTAAAAATGGCTTTTCCTGAAAAGGATATACATGAAGTGGAGAAAATAGCTAAGGAATCTTTTAAAATTATGATAAAAGCTTTTTTATGTACACTTTGGTTTAAAGATTACTTAAAAGACAGGGTGACAGTAAAAAATAAAGATATTTTAGATAGAGAGTATAATAAGGGAAAAGGAGTTATAGCTGCTCTTATGCATATGGGGAATATGGAAGCTGCAATAAAGGCAGCTGAAGGGTATGAAGTTGTAACTGTGGCTAAAAAACAGAGAAATCCATATATAAATGATTTTATAACTAAAAGTAGAAAAGAGGATTTGAATTTAACTGTTTTTTCAAAAAGTAAATCTACAAGTAGAGAGCTTATTGAGAGATTGAACAACAAAGAGATATTTGCACTGTTCAGTGATCATAGAGATAAGGGAGCTATTGTTGATTTTTTTGGAATGGAAGCAAAAGCTCCAACTGGAGCAGTATCTCTGGCTCTAAAATTTGACATTCCTCTAGTTTGGGGATATAACTACTTCAATGCTGACAACAGTAGTACTACAGTAATTAAAAGTTTGGATATGATAAAGACAGGAAATTTTAAAGAAGATGTGTTAAGTAATACACAACTCCTTATTAGTGAGATGGAAAAAGTAATAAGGGAGCATCCAGAGCAGTGGATGTGGTTTCACGATAGATGGAATCTGTATAGTAAGTTCCATAAGAAAAAAAGATAGAAAATTATTGACAACCTCCTTAGTTTGTGATATATATTAATTGTTAGCCAGCAATTAATAAGAGTGCTAAGGAGGTATTTTTATGAGAAAAGAAGCAAAAATGTTTCAGGCAGAAACAAAGGAATTATTAAATTTAATGATACACTCTATCTACACAAATAGAGAGATATTTTTAAGAGAGTTAATATCAAATGCAAGTGATGCTATTGACAAGATAAAATTTGAATCTCTAACAGATAGTGAGATCTTAGGTGAGGATAGAGATTTTAAAATACTTATATCAGTGGACAGTGAAAAGAAAGAGATAAGTATTACAGATAATGGAATAGGAATGACTTATGAAGAGGTAGCAGAGAATATAGGAACTATTGCTAAATCTGGTTCAAAGGCATTTAAGGAGAAATTGGAAAATAGTTCAAAAGATGATATAGATATAATAGGACAGTTTGGAGTAGGATTCTATTCAGGATTTATGGTAGCAGACAAGATGAGTATCTTAACTAAGTCGCCAAAATCAGATAAAGGAGTAAGATGGACTTCAACTGGAGATGGATCTTATGAGATAGAGGAGATTGAGAGAGCAGAGAGAGGAACAACAATTACTCTAACTATAAAAGATGGAGAGGAGTATAGCTCATTTTTAGAGGATTGGAAAATTAGAGACTTAGTAAAAAAATACTCTGATTATGTAAGATATCCTATTGAATTTAATAATGAGGTTATAAACTCTACAAAACCAATTTGGAAAACAGATAAATCTCAATTAAAAGATGAGAACTATAATGAGTTTTACAAATCTAATTTCCATGATTGGGAAGATCCAATGTTCCATTTTCATTTAAAAGTTCAAGGAAATATTGAGTATACAGCTCTTTTATATATTCCTAAAAAAGCTCCAATGGATTTTTACTCGAAAGATTACAAAAAAGGACTTCAACTTTATACAAAAAATGTCTTTATAATGGATAAGTGTGATGAGTTGATACCTGAGTACTTCAGCTTTATAAAAGGGTTGGTAGATTGTGATGATTTATCATTGAATATCTCAAGGGAGATACTACAACAAAATAGTGAACTTACAGCTATTTCAAAACACCTTGAAAAGAAAATAATATCTGAACTTGAGTATATATTAAAAAGTGATAGAGATAGATATATTGAGTTTTGGGAAGCTTTTGGAAGAAACATAAAATTTGGTATCCATGATATGTTTGGAATGAATAAAGAAAAACTTCAAAATCTATTGATATTCAGAAGTTCATTAGAAGATAAATATGTAACTTTAAAAGAGTATGTAGAGCATATGGGAGATAAAAAAGAGATACTATATGTAGTAGGAGAGGATCTTGCAACTGTAAAATCTCTTCCTAAAATGGAAGCTTTAAAAGAGAAAGGTATAGATGTATTGATCTTAACTGATAAAATTGATGAGTTTGCTCTAAAAACAATGAATGAATTTGATGGAAAAACTTTCAAATCAATAAATGACTCAGATTTTAAATTGGAAGAGAACAAAGAGAAAGAGGAAGAGATTAAAAAATTATCAGAAGATAATAAAACTATGTTGGATAAGATAAAAGAGAGCTTAACAGGAAAGATAGTTGATGTAGAGTTGAGTAGTAACCTAGGAAATGGTGCATCAGCATTGCTTGCAAAAGGTGAGATCTCTCTTGAAATGGAAAAAGTTCTATCACAAATTCCTGGAAACGAGAGTGTAAAAGCTGAAAAGATATTAGCTTTAAATCCAGAACATCCATTATTTACAAAACTTCAAGAGTGTAAGGATACAGATAAATTTAACGACCTTTTAGATGTACTTTATACAGAGGCACTTATGCTAGAGGGATTCCAAATAGAAAATCCAGTGGAGTTTATTAAGAAGTTAAATAGTTTAATCAGATAAAAGAAAAAAAGAGGTGAAAACCTCTTTTTTTTATGAAGAACTATTTTTTAATTCTTTCTACATATTCGTTAGTTCTAGTGTCTATTTTAATCCATTCACCTTGCTCTACGAATAGAGGAACTTGGATCTCATATCCAGTGTTGATTTTAGCAGGTTTTAATACTTTACCTGTAGTATCTCCTCTTAATCCTGGCTCAGTATAAACTATTTCTCTCTCTACGAAAGTTGGTAATTCAACTGCAACTGGAGTAGACTCATAGTAAACTACTTCTAATTCCATTTCTTCTTCTAGGTAGTATAAAGCATCTCCTAAATCTTCCTCTTTAAGTTCGATTTGATCCCAAGTTTCAGGGTTAGAGAATACATAGAACTCTCCGTCGTGGTAAGAGTAAACTGCTTTAACTTTGTCAAGTCTAATATCGTCCATTTTGTCATCTGCTTTGTAAACAGCGTCAGAAATGTTTCCTGATATTAAGTTTTTCATTTTGAATTTTACAACAGCGGCGTTTCTTCCTGATTTGTTGTATTCAGCTTTTAAAATTACAAATGGATCGTTTCCGATCTTGATTGTGCTTCCTGCTCTTAACTCTTGAGCTATTTTCATTTGTAAACCTCCTCAATATTTTTCTATGAAAATTTTTAATTTATTTATAAGATTACATTTTTGTATAAGAAAATCTCTAAAAATAGTATTGTATCTCTCTATCTTAGCAAGGTTCTCGAAAAAGTAAAGATAACTCTCCTTTCCAAGTTCCAAATTATTTTCCTTTCTAAAATTATAATCTTTAAAAAACTTCTCCATATTATCCAAAAATTCATCATCAGCAAATTCTTGAATAACTTTTCTATATTTATCTAAAAATCCCTCAATCTTATCTAGATGAGCAAACTCCTCTTGACAATATATGTGCCACATATAAGGCTTACCAGTGAGTACAGCCCTTATAAATGAGTCTTCCCCTCTGACAAAATTGAAATCAACTAGGTTGATTAACTCTTCATACTCCTCTTGATTGAGAAATTCTAAGAACCTTATCTCTATTTTACCATATTTTAACGAATTTCTAAAGTGTTCTATTGAAAAATTTTTTAAAATTTTTCTTAAACTCTCTTGTGTCTTCTCTCCTAAGGCAAGTAAAACTACCTCTTTATCAAATTTTTGTAGATCTTCAATAAGTGGAATGAAATTTTTTTCGTAAGAAAAAAGAGTTCCCACAATCTTATTATCTATATTTTCAATATCAAAAAGATACTTATCTCTATACTCTTTTTTGTTCATAGCTACCTTTTTAGCTCTTTCAAGATAGTTAGAATCAGCAATAATACCTCCGCTCTTTTCAGTGAATCCAGGCATAAAGAAGAATTTTTTTAATTTTCCTTGTCCTAGAGGTGAACTTTGTAAATGAAAGTCCTCAATCCAATCTTCAGCAGAAAGGTATTCCAAATTGATTAAAAGATCTGAGTGATCATAGGCAATAGCCATATATTCCTCAGGGATTTTACAACCAAAAGCTTCTATTATCACTTGTGATGTAGATAGAGCTTTTGAATTTTCTCTTAAATAATCAAAGGTGATGTATTCTATACTGTCAATAGTCTGAATACCACTATCTATTACAGATGAATTTATCCTCTTAAACTCATCCAATCTATTTAAGAAAACTCTTATTTTGCTGTTGAAAAAAACTTTTTTTAACTCTTTAGCAACACGATATACTACACCAATATCTCCATAATTATCTATGATTTCACAAAATATATCAAGAGTTTTTAATTCCATTTCTTAATTCATACTCCTTTCTAGCTACATTTACCCAATTAGGACGAGCAATCATAGCTCTTCCAACTGCTACAAGATCAAGGAGATCATTTTCAACTAGCCAACTTGCTTGACTCTCTTTTTTTATATTTCTAACTCCAATAACAGGAATAGAAACATGTTTTTTTATCTCCGTTCCCATATATATTACCCAGTCTAGAGGAAAGTCACTAGGAACTTCTACCTTCTCTTTTCTATTGTATTTAGGATCAGGCACTCCAGAGGAAACATGTAAGAGATCAATACCAAGTTTTTCTAAATACTTAGCAATCTCAATTCCATCAGCTAATTCAGGTTCATTTCCACCCATTCTATAACCTAATATAAAATTATCATCAAAAAGTTCTCTAGTCTCTTCTATCAATCTCTTTGAAAAATACATTCTATTTTCAAAAGGACCTCCATACTCATCAGTTCTAGTATTCCAAAGTCTTGAATTAAGTTGTGAAATGAGATATGTGTGAGCACCATGAATTTCAATACCATCAAATCCAGCCTTTTTAGCTCTGACAAAGGCTAATTTAAATTTTTCTAGAATCTCTTCTAAAACTGACTTGTCCACATCTTTTATCCCCTCTTTAAATCCAGCATGATGAATTTGTATAAGAGCAGGAACACTGTATTCACGACATTTATCAGCTATCTTTTTCAATCCAGGAATAAATGAATCATTCCAAATTCCCAGTTGATTTTCTCTCAATTTACCATCTTCACTAACAGCAGTAGCTTCGACAATCACAAGTCCTACACCACCACGTAAAACATCTTCGTACCAACTTACTAATTCATCAGTAACATATCCATCTAATCCAACAATGGAGAATCTAACAAGTGGAGGGAGAACAATTCTATTTTTTAACTCTATATTTTTTATAGTTAATTTATCAAATATAGATGCCATACTCATCTCCTTTTTTATTTAATGTTCACAAATTTAACTTGGTTGTTAGTATCAAATACAAATAAAAATAAGTTTATTTAGTTACGAGTTTTAGTCATCATCATAGTGTCTTGTCGTTCTACTTGTAACAACTAAAAACCAACCTATAAGAATCAAAATCATTATTCCTAAATACATATATAAAGCAGACATGAATAAATATGTAAATGCAGCAATTGTTCCATATTTAAGATCTGTTTTTCTATATGTATCAATTATTTTGTATACTATGGCACTAGCTCCACCAATAAGAAATGGAATACTCCAAGGATCTCTTGACCATAAGATAAAAACTAAAAGAGCTAAAGATCCCCAAAATGGAATTTTAAAATTATCTTTTGAAAATAATATAAAATTAAATTTAGCTTCGTATATAGCATTCACTTTTTTTCTAAATTCAATAATATATGGAGTCCCATATTTATAAAAAACAAAACTTAATATTACAAAAATAATTTGTTTTGGCATAAAATCACTCCCTATTTTTTTCTAACCGCAGGAATAGAATTTCCAGCAACAAGAGCTTGAACTTCATTTTTTCCAATAGTTAAAATAATAGATCCTGTATAGTTAACTCCTTTATTAGCAAACGAATATGTAGTTCCATTTTCTATAACATTAGTTACAAAGCCTTTTATATAGTATTTAGATACTGAATCTGATTTTTGATTTAAAGTTATAGAACTGATTTCAAAGTCAAAAATATCTGGTGTTTTAACTATTGTTTTACTAGGACCATTAATATATCCAGATGTACTATCATTTCCTACACAACTAATTCTATATTCATTTCCTTTTAAATGTTTAATATCAAGTTCTTTTAAATAACCAAAACCTATTTCAGAATCTTTTTTATGGACTATTGTATAATTACCAGGTAAATATTTTTTTACAGTACTTTCATCTGATCCACTACAACCAATTAAACTTAAAATAGTAAAAGTTCCAATTAATAAATTTTTTAATTTCATATATTCCTCCCCATATGTCAAATGTTTTAAATTTTTTCTAACTTAATTTCTAGCAATAAGAGCTTGAACTTCGTTTTTTCAAATATTTTAGATGATAGATCCTGTATAATTGATTCCATTATCAACATAAGAAATATTACTATTATATACCATAACATTAGTTTTAAAGGATATTTTATTTTTGATTATAATTAAGAATGAATAAATTTTGAATATTCGGATTATATTATATGCTAAAACATAAAAAAACTCAATATATTTTTTGTATGGGTTAAATCTTATTGTAAAAGTTTAAAATACATGGTATAATGTTATGGAATTTTTTGAAAGTTGAAAAGGAGGAGTTATTCAATGATCGCAACTAGTAATCTGGGGATGAGATTTTCTGGAAGAAAGCTTTTTGAAGATGTAAGCATTAAGTTTACACCTGGTAACTGTTATGGGCTAATAGGAGCTAATGGTGCAGGAAAATCAACATTTGTAAAAATACTTTCAGGAGTATTAGAGCCTACTGAAGGTGAGGTAATTTTTGATAAAAATAAGAGAATGGCAGTATTAAACCAAAACCACTTTGCACATGAAGAGGATAAGGTTTTAGATGTAGTTTTAATGGGACACAAAAAACTATGGGATATAATAGTTGAAAAAAATGCTATCTATGCTAAAGAAGAGTTTACTGATGAAGATGGAATAAGAGCAGGAGAGTTAGAGGGAGAGTTTGCTGAACTTAATGGTTGGGAAGCAGAAACTGAGGCTGAAACTCTACTTATGGGATTAGGAATAGGTGCTGATCTACATCAAAAATATATGAAAGAGTTAGGAGAGCCAGAAAAGGTTAAAGTCCTATTAGCTCAAGCTCTATTTGGACAACCTGATGTATTATTATTAGACGAGCCTACTAACGGACTTGATATAAGAGCTATAACTTGGCTTGAAAACTTCTTAATGGGACTTGATAATACAACTGTAATAGTAGTATCACACGATAGACACTTCTTAAATAAAGTGTGTACTCACATAACAGATATAGATTATGGTAAGATTAAGATGTATGTTGGAAACTACGATTTCTGGTATGAATCAAACCAACTTATGGTAAAATTAATATCTTCTAAAAATAAAAAACTTGAGCAAAAAAGACAGGAGTTACAGGAGTTCATTGCAAGATTTAGTGCCAATGCATCAAAATCTAAACAGGCTACTTCTAGAAAGAAACTTCTTGAGAAATTACAACTTGAGGATATGCAAGTATCTAATAGAAAATACCCATTTGTTGAGTTCAAACAAGAGAGAGAAGCTGGAAACAATATGTTAAAAGTTGAAAATCTAACTAAGACAGTAGATGGAGTAAAAATATTAGATAATTTATCATTTACTATCTACACTGGAGATAAGGTTGTTTTCCTAGCTAA
This sequence comes from Fusobacterium sp. SYSU M8D902, assembly GCF_040199715.1. Classification (NCBI taxonomy): domain Bacteria; kingdom Fusobacteriati; phylum Fusobacteriota; class Fusobacteriia; order Fusobacteriales; family Fusobacteriaceae; genus Fusobacterium; species Fusobacterium sp. SYSU M8D902. The sequence continues at coordinate 673 of NZ_JBEFNA010000019.1, read as the reverse complement.
GAATGATATAGTTAAGACAACATTACTTAATATTTTAAGTGGAGAGATGGAGCCAGATTCAGGAAGCTATACTTGGGGAGTAACAACTAGCCAAGCATATATGCCAAAAGATAATACTAAATTCTTTGAAAATAAGGATTTAAATCTAATAGATTGGTTAAGACCATACTCACCTGACCAGCATGAAGCTTTTGTAAGAGGATTCTTAGGAAGAATGTTATTTACTGGAGAGGAAACTTTAAAAAGCAGTTCTGTTCTATCTGGAGGAGAAAAGGTAAGATGTATGATAGCTAAAATGATGCTAACAAATGCCAATGTTCTTATGTTTGATAACCCTAATGACCACTTAGATCTAGAATCTATCACATCATTAAACAAAGCTTTAACAAACTTTAAAGGAACAATCTTATTTGGAGCACATGACCACGAGTTCATACAAACAGTAGCAAATAGAATTATTGAGATTACACCTAATGGAATATTAGATAAGACTATGAGCTATGATGAGTACTTAGAAGATGAGAGAGTACAAGCTAGATTAGAAGAGTTATACGCTGAATAATAGCTAAAAATAGAATAGTTTAGAATAAGTAAAAAGGGGCTGTTGCAAACTGATGATTTTTAAATATCAGTTGCAACGCCTTTTTCTTTTTTTGCAAAAAAAATAGAAATC
>NZ_JBEFNA010000018.1 GCF_040199715.1 Fusobacterium sp. SYSU M8D902 | reverse complement strand
TTTCTATTTTTTTTGCAAAAAAAGAAAAAGGCGTTGCAACTGATATTTAAAAATCATCAGTTTGCAACAGCCCCTTTAATTTTTATTTATAACTGAGTGAGTACTCTTAAATTATTTTTCTATCAATCATTTTTTGAATAACATTTTTAGCAAGTTTTATTCTCTCTTCAACTGTAGATATATCAAGATACTCATTTCTACTGTGGGCATCTCCACCAACAGGACCTACAGCATCAACAACTCCTACTCCTAATACTCCTAAAAAATTTCCGTCAGAACATCCACCAGCAACTTCCCAGTTATATTCTATTCCCATCTCTTTTTTACTTTCATCAAATAGCTCACGAAGAAGAGCAGATTTAGTATTAAGAACTAATGGAGGTCTATATCCAATCTCTGTAATCTTTACTTTGATTCCAGATACTTTTGGATTATTCTCTAAATTCTTCATAGTTTTTCTTATAGTTTCAAAAAACTCAACTTGATGAGATCTTCCCTCAAATTTTATAGAAGCATAGTCAGGAACGATATTAACTCCAGATCCACCTTCAATTAATCCGACATTTAAAGAGTTTTTAATCTCCCAATTATGTAGTTTAGAGATCTCTTCAACCCAGTGAGCAGCTTCAACTATTGCATTGATTCCCTCTTGTGGATAGTTACCAGCGTGAGAGGATTTACCAAAGAATTCCACTTGGTATTTAACAAGCCCTTTTCTTTCGATAACAGCATTTCCATTCTTACGAGCAGGTTCAAATACCATAGCATATTTAGCCTTTGCTCCAATTTCTTCTATAACTGGTCTTGAGTGAATTGAACTAATCTCTTCATCAGTATTCATAACAAGAGCTATTGTTATATCTTCATCTTTAAAGGCTTTAGCAACTTCAACCATTGATAGTACACCAGATTTCATATCATATACACCTGCACCAGTAGCTATATCTCCCTCTAGTTTATATGACCAAGCTGGAACAGTACCTTTTGGAAAAACAGTGTCATTGTGACCTAAAAACATTAGATCTATATCCTCAGAATCTCTATTTTTAGCAACTAATACAGGATTTTTTCCATCATTTTGAGGATAGATTTTAACTAACCAATCTTTTTCTAACTCTTTTTTAAATATCTCAGTAACTTCCTGTACACCCTCAGCAACGTTGCTTCCACAATCAATATTTACCAATCTTTCCAAATCTTTTAAAAATTTTTGCATATCCATAGATTTTCCCCCTTAATATTATCCGAAAAATATCATATTTGAAAGTAAGACAGTTATTAATCCACCTAACATAGGAATAGCAGTCCTTTTTACGACATCAAATGGAGAAACACCAGAGATTCCAGCTACAGCAACAATTACTGCTGTAATTGGAGATACACTTCTAGCTATTCCAGCTGATAATTGCATAGGCATAAGCATAATAATTGGATTTAAACCAACAGAGTTAGCTACAGCTGGAGCAAGAGCAGCAAAGGCAAAGAATGGAGCATTTCCAGAACCCATTAAGATAGATGAGACAACTATTATAGCTGTCATAACTAATATCATTGGTTGTGCTCCCAATCCAGCTGATTTAGTAGATTCTATAAGGGCATTGATAACTCCTATTTTAGTCAATCCTAAGGCAAAGAATTCTCCTGCTACAATAAGAGTAATTACATTTGCAAATTGATTTCCCATTGAAGTAAAAATAATTTTAAGTTCAGCAAGTGTAGATTTAAAAGCTTTTCTTCTAATACCCTCAATTATCATACTCAAAGTTATACTCATAAACATAGCTTCTATAACACCTATTTTAATAGTACTTCCAGTTAGTGGGCTGAATGTAAGTATTATCAAAAGTGGAATTATAGGAAGAAGTGCATAGAATTTAGGAACCACTTTTTCACTCCCTTGATTTTCAACTTTTGCATCATCTTTTGATATCTCTAAACTACTATCCATTTTTTTATTTACAAGATAGTGTAAAACTGTAATAACAACTATTGTTATTAGTGCAACAGGTATCTGATAGTTAGCAAAATAAAGAGCTGCATCCATTTCGGCAGTTTTTGAAGCAAGGACAGCATTTCCAGAAGCAGGTCCTAGATCTAAACAAGCAGCAGTCCCTATAACTGCAGTGGCTGATAGTGGAGATACCCCTAATGATACAAGGATAGGATATACAGTTACCATCAATAATACACCTAATCCTGAAGCACTTGGGATAAAGACATTTAATATCTGTCCAACTATGTATGATAGAGCTAAAACTATGTATGGTGAGTTCAATTTTTGTAAAGGCTTAATAGAAACTTTTACTAGAGCATTACTAGCTCCAATATGATCCATATACTTAGCAAAAGCTGATACAATCATTATAGCTAAACCAAGACTACCAGAAGTTTTTATAAAGTTTTTACTCAATTGAGCAAAAATATCTAAATATAGGGATCCAGTAGCACTTTTAGCCATCACAGGGGTATCATTCAAGATTATACCCCCAAGAAGTAGAGCTGCTCCACCTAAGATTAAAACTCCTTGAGCATGGTATTTTTTAACAATTAAATATCCTACAATTAAAATAATTAAAATTGCCACAATAAAATTCATTCTATTCCCCCTTAGATAATATAGTTATAGTTAATTTAAAAATTTATGGTATTAAAATTATTTATCTGCTCCGTGTCTATAACGAGGTAGTAAAAGTGGAGAAACTCTGTCAGTTTCGATACCATTTTTAATTAACTCCTTGTGATAGTCAGCCACATGTCCAAGAGTTAAATCTTTTATTACCACACTCTTACTTCTTTTTCCAGCATTTTTACCAGCTCTACGACCAAATACTATTATATCTAATAGAGAGTTACCCATTAATCTATTTCTACCATGTATACCACCAGCACACTCTCCAGCAACATATAGATTTTCTATTTTTGTCTCTCCAAACTCATTGATTAAAAGTCCTCCATTTTGATAGTGAAGAGTTGGATAGATTAAGATAGGCTCTTTAGTCATATCTATACCAAACTTTTTGAACATTCTATACATTGCAGGAAGTCTTTTTTCCAATGTTCCTTCTCCATGTATTATATCAATCAATGGAGTATCAAGCCAGACTCCAACTTCACCAGTAGGAGTATTTATTCCTTTTTTATTTACTTTACATTCATTTATTATAGCTGAAGCTTCAATATCTCTTGTTTCAAGATGATATACAAACTGTTCTCCATCAATATTTAGTGGAGTAGCTCCTAGACCTCTTACTTTTTCAGTAACAAGAGCTCCAAATATTTGTGAAGGGAAGGCAACACCTGTAGGGTGATATTGTATTGTGTCAGCAAAAGCAAGTTCAGCTCCAACTCTATATCCTAATACAAGACCATCTGCAGTAGCTCCATAGTGATTTGATGTAGGAAAACCTTGATAATGTAATCTTCCAGCTCCACCTGTTGTAAGTATAACAGTTTTAGCTTTTACTACTGAGTACTCCTCTGTTTCTAAATTGAATAAAATAGCACCTGCTACCTTTCCATCTAAATCCTTAATAAGCTCAACTACTGGAGAAAATTCAACAACTTCTACTCCTAAGTTTCTAACTTCATCTCTAAGGACACGCATTATTTCAGCTCCACTATAGTCAGCAGCTGCATGCATTCTCTTTCTTGAAGTACCACCACCATGGTTAGTGAGCATAGTTCCATCTTCCTCTTTATCAAACATCACTCCAAAATCATTTAACCATTTAATTGCTTCAGGTGCATCTTGAACAAGTGCCTTAACTAGTTCTGGAACATTTGTAAAGTGTCCTCCACCCATTACATCAAGGTAATGTTTTGCTGGAGAGTCGTCTGCTTTATCCGCAGCTTGTATTCCACCTTCTGCCATCATTGTATTGGCATCACCAAAACGAAGTTTAGTAGCTATCATTACTTTTGCCCCTGTTTTAACTGCTTCTATTGCAGCAGAAGCACCAGCTCCACCAGCTCCAACAATCAGGACATCAACATCATGATCAATTTTTTCGAGGTTGATCTTGTCCATCTCAATTCTACTCTTAGCTTCTATTAAATTTGCCAATTCCAAAGGGACTTTTTCACCTTTATTCACTCCTAAATTTATTGTTCTAAAGCCACTTTCAATATAGTCTGGGTGATTTTTCTTTAATATTTCTAGTTTTGCTTCAGGAGATAATCTAGGAAAATCATGTCCAAGTCTTTTTGAACGAGTTGCTTCAACTTTCTTTATAAGTTCTCTCATTTCTGCTGTATACATCAACAAACCTCCAATTTATACATTTTATTTAGTTATATCTCTATGATTATATAAGTCTTTAAGTTCATCAATACTTTTACTCATTAACTCATCAAGTTCTGCAGCCATTCTTCCCTCTTCAATCTCTTGAACTCTTATATCTAAATGTTCACTTTTGGGAGCGATATATTTTCCTGTAATACGACGAGCTAATAAACCTACATTAAAATGAGTAATTCCAGCAGGGCATCTTGTAGCACAGATACCACAACCTACACAATCAAAAGATTCTTCAGCACATTTTTCAAACTCTCCTCTTTGGGCATAAGCAATATACTGCATTACATTTAATCCTTGTGAACACCCTTTGGTACATGAGTTACAACCTATACACTTATATAGTTCTGGATACATCTCTCCCATTGTCTCAGCTGTAGGTTCAATTTTTTCCATATCATACACTGCTTTCTTTCCAGGGAAAAATGGTATTTGAGTAAGATACATTCCATCTTCAACTTTACTTTGACAAGCAAGGACTACTTTTAATTCATTATCTCCCTTTGTTCTATATACAGTAGCACAAGCTCCACAGAAACCTGATCTACATCCACAACCTCTTATAAGTTGGTATCCAGCATATTCCATTGCATCCATTATTGTAAGTGTTGAAGGAACAGAATATTTTTTTCCTAATATAAATACATCAACCATTTGTTTTTCAGTCATTTCTCTCTCCTTACTATTTTAATTAATATTCGTTTGGAAGCTCTTGAATCTCATCACATCTAAATACTGGTCCATCTTTACAAACATATTTATCACCAATATTACAACGTCCGCACTTCCCTACTCCACACTTCATTTTTAATTCAAGTGTTGTGAATACCTGCTCCTTTTTAAAACCAATCTCCTCTAAACCTTGTAATACAAATTTTATCATAATAGGAGGGCCACATACTAGAGCCACTTTATTATTATCTAATCCTAGCTCTTTCACATAGTTTGGAACAAACCCAACATGTCCATTCCAACCTTCAAACTCTCTATCTACAGTGAGATGAACCTTTGTATCTTTTTGAGTTGGCCATACATTGAAGATATCATTTTGATGTACTAAATCATCAGGAGTACGAGAACCATATACTATATCAACTTTCCCATAGTTTTCACGATTATCCATCACATAATTAATTACAGAACGAAGTGGAGCAAGTCCTATACCTCCAGCTATAAAAAGAAGATCCTTTCCCTTTAAAGCAGACTCTTCCACAGGGAAATTATTTCCATAAGGACCTCTTATACCTATCTCTGATCCCTCTTCAAGTTGGTGAATATAATCAGTTACTATTCCACATTTTTTTATACTGCACTCTATATACTCTTTTACTGTAGGAGAGGAAGTTATAGAAAATATAGCTTCACCAATAGGTGGAACTGAGATCATAGCACACTGTCCAGGCATAAAATCAAAGGGTTTTCCTCCTTCTAGACTCTCTATTCTGAATGTTGTAACATCAGGAGTATCTTTTCTAATATTAGTTATAACTGCCACTTTGGGCATTAAAGGATCATTATCATGATCATGGCAACCACAATTACAGCTCATCTTATTCCTCCCCCAATCTCTTAATTACTCTTACTATGTTTAATCCTACAGGACACTTTTCTATACATCTTCCACACCCTACACAAGAGTATAATCCATCATGATTTTTAGGATAATACACTAGTTTATGCATAAATCTTTGTCTTACTCTTTGAAGTTGAGAAGTTCTTGGATTTCCATGTGCCATACGTGTGAAATCTGAAATCATACAAGAGTCCCAACATCTATATCTCTCACCACTATTTCCACCATCATAATCTTTTACATCATAACAGTGACAAGTAGGACAGACAAAAGTACATGATCCACAAGCTAAACATTTTTTACTTAATTCTTCCCAAAAATCTTCCATTTCAAAAATATCTTGTTGTGTCTTTGTTATTTTTTTAGGATCTAACTTTCTTAATGAAAGATTTTCCAATTTGATTTTTATCTCTCTTTTTAACTCTACAAGTTCTGAACTCTCCCCATCTTCTAAAAGGATAGCTACAGAGTTTAATAGTTTTTCTCCCTTTTCACTTTTAGCATCTAAATAGAGGTAATCTCCTTTCTCCCAAGTAGCAATATCTGCAAGTGGAGAGGCTTCAGATGCATCTATTCCAAAAGCTGAACAAAAGCAAGTCTCTTCAGGATTGTTACAAGCCAAAGTAACTATTATTCCTCTATCCCTGTGAGCTTTATAGTAAGTATCTACTGGTTGTCTTAAAAAGATATTATCCATAACTTTAAAACTTGCTGCATCGCAATTTCTTACTCCAAATAAGACATACTCTCTATCTTCTACAGCTACTGGTGTAAGCTCAAGCTTTTTCTTATTAAGTTTAAATTTTAGATAAGTTTCAGTTTGTGGAAAGACAAACTCTTTAACAGATGAATTTGTTTTCAAAATATCTAACCTTATATTTTTATCTGTTTCATATGCTCCAAAATTAATTAAAGTTCCTTGTTCCATTGGAAGAAATAAATCAAAGTTGTTACTGATACTTTCCCATAGCTCTGGTAAATTGCTCTTTAAAATTCTTTTCATTATTTCCCTCCTTTTTTTACTGCAAAATTATCTTTATCCTCTAAAGTATAAGATACTAGTGGTGAAGGTGTAGTTGAATCCATTCCTGCTTCCCATTCACCATAAGTTTCATTTAGATCTTTTATTATCTTTCTATTGAGAAGATCTAGCCTTATATGAGCTGGACACACTCTTGCACATTCACCACAATCTACACAGTTTCCTGCGACATGATAAGCTCTTGTTAAATGGAAAAATCCATTTTCAGTTTCTAAGTTAGCTTTTCCCAATACATTTATATCATCATTATCAAATACACACTTTACACAGCTACATGCTGGACAGATATTACGACAAGCATTACATCTTATACATCTTGAAAATTCATTTGACCAAAACTCATATCTTTCATCAGCACTCATATTTTCAAGGATTTTAACCTCTCTAAATCTCTCCTCTGGATCACCAGAAGAGACTATTTCATCTCCTATTAGTTCATCGTAAACTACGGGATTAGGATGAAGACAATTCTCACATTTACTATATTTCTTATTTTTAGAATCTAACATTCCAGAGCAAGGCAGACCCCAAACATATATTTTATCTCTCTCAATTCTGTTATCTCTTAATAGTTGATTAAATCCTAAAGAGTCACACCCTTTTAAGAAAATTCCAATCTTTTCATATTTTTTACTCTCTTCAATTAAGTATTTACTTAAATTATTTACACAGTAGTTATCGAACACAAGGGAATCTACCTTATCAGCTTCAGTTATAAAAACAGGAGTAGATTCAAAAGAAAAGTCACCTTTTTCCCATCCAATAACCATCTGAACTTTATTATTTAAAAGAGCTTCTTTGGCTATTTCTCTAATTTTTTCAGTCATTATTTCCATCTACCATCCTTCAACTTTTTATTTGGTCCAAGTCTATGAACATTTTCTAAAACCTCATTCATAACTGTAGCAAACTTATTTGCTTCAGCTGCTGATATCCAGTCAATTTTGAATCTCTCTTTTTCAATCCCTAGATACTCAAGAAGATTTATAAAGATTGAGAAACGACGTCTTGTGTAGTAATTTCCTGTTGAATAGTGACAATCTCCAGGATGACAACCAGCTATGACTACTCCATCAGCCCCTTTTTGAAAAGCTCTTATTATAAAATTGGTATTAACTCTACAAGAGCAAGGAACTCTTATAATCTTTACATTTGCAGGATAATTCAATCTACTAGTTCCTGCAAGATCAGCTCCTGCATAACTACACCAGTTACAGCAGAATGCAACTATTAAAGGTTTAAACTCCTCTTTCTCTATTTTTTCTACAGACGACATATTGCATCTACCTCCGCCATAATTTGTTTATTTGAAAATCCTTTTAGATCAAGTGCCCCTGGACGACAAGATACTGTACAACCTCCACAACCTTGACACAGAGCTTCATTTACAGTAGCTACAAGTTTTCTAACAATTTTTCCATGATCATTTAGATCTGTCATTTTTAATGTAATAGCATCATATGGACACATTTCAGCACATTGACCACAACCACTACAAAGATCAGTATTAACTGATGAAACGCAAGGATTTGTAACTAGTTTATCCTTACTCAAAAGGATAATAGCTTTAGCAGCAGCAGCACTTGCTTGAGCTACTGTCTCTGGTATATCTTTAGGACCTTGACAAGCTCCTGCTAAATATATTCCTGCTGAAGCTGTTTCTACTGGTTTTAATTTAGGATGAGCTTCAGTAAAGAAATTATTTGTGTCTCCACTTATATTTAATTTTCTTTTTAAAGCAACAGCATCATCTTTAGCTTTAGTTGCAGCTGCTAATACAACCATATCAGCATCTATTACCACAGTTTGACCTGTGAGAGCATCTACACCATTTACCATGAGTTTATCCCCTTGAGGGAATACTTTTCCTACCATACCTTTGATATATTGTACTCCATACTCCTCAACTGCTCTTCTTTGAAATTCATCAAAGTTTTTACCAGGTGTTCTTACATCTATATAGAAAACATATGCCTCTATATCAGGATATTTATCTCTTAATAACATTGCATGTTTAGCAGTATACATACAACATATTTTAGAGCAGTATGATTTTCCTCTTTCACTAGTATCTCTTGAACCAACACATTGTACAAAGACAACTTTTTTAGGCTTAGTGTGATCTGAAAGCTTTAGAAGTTTACCATGAGTAGGTCCAGCTGCATTTGTTAATCTCTCAAACTCCAATGAAGTAATTACATTTGGATGACTATAGTTATACTCTCCAAACTTAGAAAGATCTATTAGATCATAACCAGTTGCCACAACTATAGCCCCGTATTTTTGCTCTATTATCTCATCTTTTTGAGTAAAATCTATAGCTTTAGCTGTACAAAGTTTTTCACAGATACCACATTTACCAGTTTTCATCTTTATACATTGAGTTGTATCAATAACTGGAACATTTGGTACTGCTTGAGCAAAAGCTTTATAGATTGCTCCTCTATTAGTAAGATTTTCTTCAAATTCATTTGTAGCTTTTCTAGAAGGGCATTTCTCTACACAGATACCACAACCTGTACACTTATCCATATCTACATATCTAGCTTTCTTTTTAATAGAAACTGTAAAATTTCCTACATATCCATTTACAGCTTCAATTTCACTATATGTGTGTAGAGTGATATTTGGATGCATTGAAGCATCAACCATTTTTGGTGTTAATATACAAGCAGAACAGTCTAATGTAGGGAAAGTTTTATCTAATTGAGCCATCTTTCCACCGATACTTGGTTGTTTTTCAACAATATCAACTTTATAACCTGCATCAGCAATATCTAAAGCTGTCTGTATTCCAGCAATACCTCCACCAATTACTAAGGCTCTTTTCTCTACTTGACTCTCTCCAGCTGTAAGTGGTGCATTTAATAGTGCCTTAGCAACTGCAGCCTTAACAAGAGATATAGCTTTTTCTGTACCCTCTTCTTTATTTTTGTGAACCCATGAACAGTGTTCTCTAATATTTGCTATCTCTACAAGATATGGATTTAATCCAGCTTTTTCAGCTGCATTACGAAATGTTGTTTCATGCATTCTTGGTGAACATGAAGCAACTACTACTCTAGTTAAATTGTGTTCTTTGATAGCATCTTTTAACATTGTTTGACCAATCTCAGAGCACATATATTGATAATTCATTGAATATACAACGCCTGGTATATCTTTAGCAACTTCTGCAACTTTTTCAACATCTACTGTTCCTGCTATGTTATTACCACACCAGCATACAAAAACTCCAACTCTTTGCAATATTTTTCCTCCTCATATAAAGTAATTAATTTACTAATTTAAACAACTTTATTTACTATATTTACGAAATGCACTCATAAAAGCTTGTTGAGGTATTTTCTTATCTGCCATCAATTTTGGTATATCCTCAACTTTTAATCTATTCTCATCTTTTTTTCTTATAATAGTTAACCTCACTGCTTCCATTAATTTGCATAGATCAACATTTCTTGGACAACGAGAAGCACAGTTAAAACATGAAGCACAAGTCCAAATAGTTTTACTCTCCTTTACTGACTCTAAATCTCCCATTTGAAGATATCTAATGATTTGGTGTGGAAGAATATCCATTCCATCAGTAGCTGGACAGCCAGCACTACATTTTCCACACTGCATACAATTAGCTATTTTTTCCTTGCTGATCTCCTCAATTAAAAGGATCTCTTTTTTATTTTTATTGAAAACCTTTTTCTCTCTTTCCACTCTTCCTCCCTAAATTAACCAATAATCTCTTCTATTCCAAGAGCTTCTGCTAAGATCTCAGTAAAATATTTTATTGGTAACTCATTTTTAAGTTCAAGATTATATTTGCATAATGGACAAGCTGTGACAAGTTCCATAGCATTATTTTCAACAGCTGATGCTATGATATTATTGCTCATCTTTTCAGTAAGCTCTTTATTGTTGACAGCAAGATAAGCACCACAACACTCATTTCTATATGGATAAACTACTGGTATTCCACCAAGAGCTTCTATGAATTCTTCAATAATAGTTGGATTTTCAGGGTCATCTACCTGCATCTGTTTATGAGGTTTTAATAACATACAACCATAGTATGCTCCGATTTTACGATTTAATGGATTAACAACTTTTTCTTTAAGTTTATCAAATCCAAACTCATTTTTTAACATCTCTAAATAGTGAATAACTTCTCCCTCTCCACTATATATATTTTCTAGTTCAAGGTAATTGTTGGCCTTTTTTCTAAAATTTTCATCTATTTTAAGATCTTCATTTGTTCTTTTTAATACATGATGACAAGCAGTACAAATTGTTACTAACTTTCTTTTTTCAGTATGAGCATCTACCAAACTTCTAACTGCAGAAAGTCTTGTAGCAATCTCATTACTTGCTAATGGATAGACAGCTCCACAACATTGCCACTCTTTCTGTTCAATTAAATCAATCCCTAAAACCTTCGCTGAATCTAGTCCATATTTTTCAAGCTTTTGAGCTTTTGTTTTTAATGTACAACCAGGATAATAGCTAAATTTCATTATTCACTCTCCTTAAATTGATAATAATTACGTCTATTTGATTTATTTTTGACTTTAAAGTTTAAAATACGAACCTAATATATTAATATATCAATATAATATATTAATATGTGTTTTATGTCAATGTTTTTTTCTTCAATAATTTATTAAAGTTATAAAATTAATATATTTTAGTTCAACTTTTAAACTAAATTATTAACATAAAGTCGATAAATTAAATATTGAATAAAAAAAAGCATCGTGAATTTAAACACGATACTTTTAAGTGATACATAGTAATAGTTTGTTAAATTATTATTTAAAATACTCAGGGTATTCCTCAATAAGTAGAGGGAGCTTTTTTTTCAATCTAACGAAGTGTTGATCTAAAGCTTCTTGAGCTAGTTCAGGTCTTCTATTTTTTATTATTTCATATATTTGTTCATGACTTTTTAAAATATAATCATCTTTAATTTTGTTAGAAGAGTTTAGTTTTCTAACTCTAAGATAGTCATAAAACTCTTTAGAAGTTATTTTATAAAGCTCAGTAAAACCCACTCCTGTAAATATAATTCTATGAAAATCAACATCCAATTTGTGATATTCTTCAGCATTTTTGGTTGTGTGATAAATAAACTTTTGCTTTTCTATATTTTCCTTTAATCTATCTAAATACTCTTGTGGAAAGTTACTACAAGCTAATTGTATCATTTTTACTTCAACACAAATTCTTAAAATTTGTCCAATTTCAAATTTATCTTTATCTATCTTCTTTACAAAAGTACCACTCTGAGGGAGTGTTTTTATTAGACCATCATGTTTTAATAGAAGAAGAGCCTCCCTTATAGGGGTACGGCTAACATTAAAAATTGCTGAAAGTTCTTGCTCTTTAATCTCCGCACCTGGTAATAAGTTTAATTCTAAAATATTCCTTTTTAAATTCTTATAAACAAAGTCAGCATTTGTTTTTCCTACTATATTTTCATATATTTTCATATTTTTTCCTTCCTATAGTTCTTATGTTAATAAAATCTATGCACCCTAATATGATTATAACATAAAAAAAATTTTTTTAAATAAAAATTTAAAAAATATTTTTCACGATAATGTTTGTTTTTTTAATTTCTTGTTTATATATTGACATCAGAGTTGTAAAAATATATAATCGAATTGTATATAAAATAAACGGTTAATAAATTTCAGTAATTTAAAAGGAGAGATTTTATGGAGAATTTTTTTTACGAAACTAGATCAAAATTACATCAAATGCCTGAAATAGCTTTGAGTGAGTACAACACAGCTGCATTTATAAGAGAGTTTTTAAAAGATTTAAAAATAGATTATGAAGAGATAGGAACAAGTACTCTTGCTATTTTTAGAGGAGAAGAGGATATTTGGTTAGGATTTAGAGCTGATATTGATGCACTTCCTCTACAAGAGGAGGGGGAAAAGGAGTATAAATCGAAAATTGACGGAATGATGCATGCTTGTGGACATGATGGACATACTACTAATCTTCTATATTTTGCTAAATGGATAAAGGAACAGATTGATAATGGGATTAAATTAAAAAAATCAATCATGCTCATATTCCAAGCTGGAGAAGAGGGAAGAGGAGGAGCTAGATTTATTGCTCAATCTGATAATTTTAGGAGTAGAAAATTTGAAGGTATTTTCGGTATGCATGTAATGCCACAACTTGAAGAGGGAAAAATAGCAATAGCTAGAGGTGCTTTAAGTTTTCAAAATATAAATTTAGATATTGAAATAGTAGGAAAAGGTTGCCATGGTGCTCAACCTCATCAAGGGATTGATTCTATATTAGTTGGAGCCAAGCTTGTAGAGGCTTATCAATCAATTGTTTCAAGAAATATTGATCCAAATAAAACTGTAGTTGTCACAATTGGTAGCTTTAAAGCTGGTGAGGTTAGAAATATAATTCCTGATAAAGTTAATATTTTAGGAACTATAAGACTTATTGATACATCTCTTATTGAATTTTTAAGAGAGAGAGTAACAAGTATAAATGAAGGATTGGAAAGAGCTTTTGGAGTTAAGATAAATATGAATTTTATGCCATTTTATCCACCAGTTATTAACTCTGATGAGCTTTATGATATTGTTGAAAAAGTACTTCCTGAAGAGCAAATAGTAAGAGATGTTAGATTGACTGGTTCTGAAGATTTTTCATTTTATTTACAAGAGGGGAATAGAGGATTTATGTTCCTGTTAGGAATAAGAAATGAGGAGAGAGGATTTATATATCCACTACACAGTCCTAAATTTGATTTTGATCCAAAAGTATTAAAATATAGTTTTGAAGCTTTTAAGGGAATATTGAAAGAGATGAAGGTTATATAGTAGAAAAATTATAAAAAAACAGAACAAACTATTAAATAATTTGTTCTGTTTTAATTATATTTTATTTAGCTTTCTTTTTAGAAGCTATCCATTGAAAAATATGTGTTCCCTCTTCATTTACAGGATCATTGTGTAGAGTATAAAAATATGAACCATGAGGATCATAATGATAGCCATCACGTTGAACATTTTTATATTCAGTATAAATAACATCTGAACCACTGTTTTTTAAGTAATTAAAAGAATTTCTTGAATTATTGACAGAAACAGTTGTATCATCTGAAGCATGCACTAGCCAGATAGGTATATTTTTTATTTTATCTAGCTCCTGCTTTGAGGGTTCATAGGCAGGACAAGTAATAAAAGCTGCTGCAAATAGATTAGGTGAGTGTACTAGTGTCTTGAATGTTTGGTATCCACCCATAGAACAACCGCCGATATATACTCTATCTCTATCAATATCAGGATTTTTTTCAATATAATCCTCTATTAGTTTCACTAAATCAGGAGTGTAGTCTTTTTTACCTACAAGCTCTCTATCTCCTACCATAAATGATTTCATCCAGAAAGTAGGAGTTTGAGGAGCCAAAATATAGGGAGAATCAAATATCTTTTGAGAACTTTCTTCAGAGAAAGCAACTCCACCACGATTTCCTAAAATTTGAGTGATATTACTTTCACCACCCTCTCCAGCTCCATGCAACCAAATAATTAGAGGATGTTTTTTACTATTTTTTTCAGGTTTAAAATCTCTGTACTGTAAACCATATTTTTCACCAGAGGTAAATTTATCAACCTCTTTAATTTTTAATGATTCCATCTTATATGAAAATTCATCATTTTTTATTATCTTACCACTTTCAGTTGTTAGATTTTTATTTTGTATTAAAGAGTATTTAATAGGAAGCTCTATATTAGAGAATTTCTCATTATCCCAATACAGCATCCCTGCACCCTTTACTCCTTGACCATGCTCAAGCTCCAAAACAAGAGTATCTTTATTTAAAAAGTTAATACCAGTTATTTTTCTTTCATTAGAAGATGTATTTAAAATTTTAAAGCTATTGATATTTATAGAGTTTGGATCTAAATTTTCTTTAAAATTAACAACTATTTGTGTTGTCTGTGGGCCATAATCAAAAACTTCTCCAACTACATTGAAAGGAATTTCATTACCAAAAATTAATGTAGAAGTTATTCCAAAAGCTAATAAAAATTCTTTTGTTTTCAAAATAATCTCCTCCCTAGATGCCTTTATAGTTATTATAAACCGTATTTTTTAATTATCTTATTTTTATAGATCTCAGCTTGAGTTCCATAGATTATTTGTATTCCTTCACCACTTCTGATAACTCCTTGAGATTTTAACTCTTTCCATCTACTATCATCAGCAACTTTGCTACTATCTATTACAGTAACTCTAAGTCTAGTAATACAAGCGTCTATCCCTTTTATGTTTTCAACTCCACCAAGAGCTTCAACAATCTCATCAGTTAGGTCTTCTTTTGAATTTCCTTGATAATCTTTTCTAGTATAAAGTTTTGCTTCACTCTCATTTCTTCCAGGAGTACTATAGTTAAATTTTTCAATCATAAATTTAAATATGAAATAGTACATTATAGAGTAAAGTGGTCCTAAGATTAGAATCCATTGATATGAAGTTTTAGCTGTTCCTTGTAAAAGTCCAAAGAAAGTAAAATCTATAATTCCTCTCGAAAAAGTGATACCAACAGCAACGTTTAAGAAATGTAATACACCATAAGCAATACCTTCTAAAAGTGCATGTAAAACATATAGAGGTGGAGCAACAAATAGGAAAGTAAATTCCAATGGTTCAGTTATTCCAGTCAAGAAAGAAGTAAGAGCAGCAGAAGCTAATATTCCTTTAACTTTTGCTTTGTTACTTGCATCAGCACATCTATACATAGCAAAGGCAGCAGCAGGTAAACCAAACATCATAGGTAAAAATCCACCTGTCATTGTTCTAGTTGCATCAGCAGAATAATGTAGAATAGTTGGATCTGCTAATTGAGCAAAGAAGATTTTTTGCCCTCCAGATACCAATTTCCCAGCTACTTCCATAGTTCCACCCAATTCAGTATACCAGAATAAAGGATAAACAGCGTGGTGTAATCCAAATACATTTAAAAGTCTAGCTGTAAATCCATAAAGGAAAGTACCGATAGGCCCCATTGCTGTAAATGCTGCTCCAGCTTTAACAACACCAGCAAAAATTGAAGGCCAAATAAATGGAACTACTACTCCTAAAGGAATAAAAAATACCATTGTTAATACTGGCACCAATCTATTTCCACTAAAGAAAGCTAGATAATCTGGTAATGTTTTATTTGAAAATCTGTTAGTTATCATAGCAGATACACAACCACATATAATTCCACCTAAAACTCCAGTTTGTAGAGTGAATATACCCAACTCTTTTGTATATAGGGCAGCTTTTCCAACAGCTATATCATAAGAGAAACCTTGATCCATAAAAGCTTGAACAGTAGTAGTTTCAGGAGTATAACCCATAAATCCTAAAACAGTTCCAATTACTGTATGGAAAAGTAGAAAACCTAATAAACCAGATAGAGCAGCAGTCTCTTTATTTTGATTTGCTAATCCAATGGCAACACCAACTGCAAATATAACAGATAGATTGGCAAAAACAAATAAACCTGAATTTGAGAAAAGAACAAGTATTTTATTCAATATTGTTCCTGGCTCT
Source organism: Fusobacterium sp. SYSU M8D902 (assembly GCF_040199715.1). Classification (NCBI taxonomy): domain Bacteria; kingdom Fusobacteriati; phylum Fusobacteriota; class Fusobacteriia; order Fusobacteriales; family Fusobacteriaceae; genus Fusobacterium; species Fusobacterium sp. SYSU M8D902. The sequence goes on along the minus strand of NZ_JBEFNA010000018.1, from coordinate 30,669 downwards.
AAAAATGTAAGATGATAAGTTTCAATGATAGCTTTAGATGTAAAAGCACCACCAACTCCTAACAATATTCCAGCCATTGGTAAAACGGCTATTGGAAGCATAAAAGCTCTACCTACTCTTTGTAGGATAGAAAAACCTTTTTTCATAAAATAATCCCTCCTAAAAATTATAAAATTATATATTTTAAGTATACTGAACTAATATATATAAGTCAATATGTCAAAAATGGACGTGTTTTCACAAATAGAACTGTAAAAAATAGTTGTCTAGGAAACAATACTGTTCTAATACACTTTGACTTTATACTTAGAAAAACATTGAAAAATTGAGTGTTTTAGAGTATAATGTTTCCTATGAAACTATCATAATTCGGAATGAGGTGAAAAAAATTTCTAGCAAAGTTATAAAAAAATTTTTTAATTTGATAGAGGATAGCAAAGAGTTTTATAAAGATTTTTTAAAATCAGATAGAGGTGAAGGATATATTCCAGAGATATATTTGGAGATGCAGGAGTTTGTTTATGCCAATGATAAATATATGTCCTCACTAAAAGAGGGACTAAATGGAGAGTTAAATTTTGCTGATTACAATCATATATATTGTATTGGTTCAAGTGAAAAAATAAATATAACTCAACTTTCTAAAAAGATAAAAAACAGTAAAGGATATACTAGTAAGGTTATAAAGAAATTATTGATGCTTAGATATATAAGAACATATCAAGAAGAGGGAAATAAAAAAGATGTGTATATTGAATTGACAAAAAATGGAAGGATAGCTTATGAAGAGATCTGTGATAAAATAGAAAATATAGAGAAAGATTTTTACCAGTTCTTGTGGGAAAATTTTAGTGAAGAGGAGTTAAAATTTTTATATAGTTTTTTTATAAAGATAAATAAATTTCAGAATGAACAGATTACTAAGCTATAAAATATATGACTATTGTGTTATAATATAAAAGAGAATAATTGTTGGAGTTGATATTTAATGATAAGAGGAAATACAGAGGGAATTAAGGACTATATTTTAAAAGAATTGGATTCTCTTTATGATGTGAGTGTAGAAAAAAATAGATTGATTGAGCCAGAGATGTTGATGCTTATAGCTCAAATTAGTAATAAGATAAATAGAGAGATCAATATTGCCATTGATAGAAGAGGAAATGTAACAGAGATTTCAATAGGGGATAGTAGTAGTGTACAGCTTCCTATTATGGATATTCAAGAGAGAAGGTTGTCGGGAATAAGAGTGATACACACTCATCCAAGTGGAAGTTCAAACCTTTCAAATATAGATATATCTGCTTTGTTAAAGTTAAAACTTGATTGTATAGCAGCTATTGGAATAACTGAGGATAGAATAACTGGAGTTTCCCTAGGATTTTGTAGTGTAGAAAATAATGAATTGGTTCAAGAGATAGTAGGACCATTGAGTGTAGAGGAAGCAACTAATTATCCTATGATTGATAAATTTGATGAGATAGAGTCTATTCTTAGAAAAAGGGATATAGTGGAGAATGATACAGAGTATGCTGTACTAGTAGGAATAGATACACAGGAAAGTTTAGATGAGTTGGCAGAGTTAGCTAGAGCCTGTAATGTACAGGTAGTTGGAAGATTTATGCAGAAGAAAAATAGAATTGATTCTTGCTTTTTTATAGGGACAGGAAAAGCACAGGAGTTAGCTGTATATAAACAAATAAAGAGGGCTAATCTGATAATTTTTGACGAAGAGTTAACAGGAATGCAGGTAAAGAATCTAGAGATGATTACAGGTTGTAAAGTTATAGATAGAACAACTCTAATTCTTGAAATTTTTGCAAGAAGAGCTAGAACTAGAGAAGCTAAGATTCAAGTTGAATTAGCACAGCTGAAATATAGAAGTACTAGACTTTTAGGATTGGGAAGTACAATGTCTAGAACAGGTGGAGGAGTAGGTACAAAAGGACCTGGAGAGAAGAAGTTAGAGATAGATAAAAGAAGAATTAGAGAGACTATCTACGATTTAAAACAGGAATTAGAAAAAATTAGAAAAACAAGGGTTACACAAAGGGAGAAAAGAGAGGAGTCTGGAATTCCTAAAATATCTCTTGTAGGATATACTAACGTTGGAAAATCTACCCTAAGAAATCTTTTAGTAGATCTATACCCAGCTGATAATACCTCTAAAAAAGAGTCAGTTTTTGCTGAAAATATGTTATTTGCAACTTTAGATATAACAACAAGAGCAATATTATTGCCAGATAAAAGAGTGGCTTCATTGACAGATACAGTTGGATTTGTAAGAAAATTGCCACACGACTTAGTTGAGGCTTTTAAATCAACATTGGAAGAGGTTAGTTTTTCAGACTTAATAATACATGTGGTTGATGCTTCTAGTGATACTGCGATTGAGCAGATAGTAGCAGTTGAAAGGGTATTAAAAGAGTTAGATGCTATGGATAAATCTATGTTTTTGGCACTAAATAAGTGTGATCAAGCAACTCCAGAGCAGTTAGAGAGTTTAAAAGAGAAGTTCCCAAATTACAAAACAATAGAGATAAGTGCTAAAACTAAGTTAAATATTGATGAATTTTTACAATTGGTAGTGGAGTTATTGCCTCAAACAACAAGAGTTTGCACATATCTTATACCATATAGTGATTCATCTATGGGAGCATATTTACATAGAAATTCAATAATTCAAAGTGAAGAGTATGAAGGAGAGGGTTTAAAGATTTCTGCTGTTGTAAATAATGAAGTGTATAACAGATGTAAAAAATATTTAATTGAGGGATGATTCTATGTTTAAAATAGTTGGAGAGATTTTAAAATTAGCTCTTCCTGCTGTGGGAGAGATGATATTATATATGATGATCTGGGTATTTGATACTATTATGATAGGGCAGCATAGTGGACAACTTGGAGTTTCTGCTGTAGGATTGAGTTCTGAAATAATCTATACATTTTTTAATATATTTGTAGCTATGGGAATCTCAATATCTGTTACCTCTATAGTGTCGCGTTCTTTAGGAGCTAAAAATATAGTAAAAGCAGAGAGAATATCTAATATTGCTGTGAAAATTGGGATTGTGTTAGGAGTGATTTTTAGCTTTATTTTCTTTATATTTGCTGAAAATATACTAAAAGTTGCAGGAGCTGGAGAAGAGGTAATTTTTTTAGGAACTAAGTATTTAAAGATCTGTGCTTTTGGAGTGATCTTTAATATACTAACCAACGTTTTTAATGGTGTGTACAGAGGATGTAAAAATACAAAAACGCCATTGTATGGTGCAGCTATAATGAATATGGTAAATGTGTCTCTAGATTATATCTTGATATTTGGTAAATTTGGAGCTCCAGAATTAGGTGTTAAAGGGGCAGCAATAGCAACTGTTTTGGGAATAATTTCAGCTTTTATATTCTCACTATCTCAATTGAAAAAACTGCCATTTAAGCTAAATTTAAAACTCAAAACTCAAAAAGAAGATTTAAAAGAGCTTGTTTTTCTTGGAATACCTTCAGCTTGTCAAGAGGCAGCTTTCAGTATAAATAGATTAATTAATGTGGCTATTATTATGACTTTAGGTAGTTTATCCTTTGCTGCTAATCAGATAACAATAACAATAGAAAGTATTAGTTTTATGCCCGGATGGGGATTTGCAGTAGCTTTGACTACATTAGCTGGACACTCAGTAGGAGAAAAGGATTATTTAAAAACTAGAAATTATATAAATTATACTATTCTTCTTTCAGTGATAGTAATGGGTATTACAGCTGTCATATTTTATACATTTCCAACTGAATTAATCTCTCTTTTTATAAAAGAGAGTGAACAAGAGGTAATAGATTTAGGTGTTAGCTGTCTTACGATAGCAGCTATAGAGCAGATTCCTATGTCAATAGCTATGGCATTAGAAGGGGCTATGAAAGGAATGGGAGATACTAAGACACCATTTAAAGTTGTATTTATAACAAACTGGCTAATTAGATTACCGTTAGTTTATTACTTCTTATATTTGAATAGATTTCCAGTGACAACATTTTGGAAAATTACAGCTTTTCAATGGACAATAGAAGCGATTCTGATATTTGTTGTTTTTGAATTAAAATGGAAGAAGAAATATTCTAAAAAAATTTAAAAATAGTTTTATAAAAAGCAGATAAAAAGGAAAAAATTACCAGATTAATAATACTGGAAGTAATTTTTTCCTTTTTTATAATTTAAATTATTTTGTTTTTGTATTTTCATAAATTCTGAGTGCAGATCTGTATTTTTCAATAAACCATTCTCTTAAAGATAGGGGTTCTAAAATCTCTATCTCATTAAAAAAATAGGCAAAGTATCTTTTAGCTTGTTGTTCAGAGCACTTGAATTCATAGATATCACCATTACAAGAGATTGTTTCAGGACGATTTAAAGCTATAGTTGAGAGTATTTTTTTACCTTCTTCACTTAATATAGCTTTTATTTTTTTACCCTGAGATAAAAATGGATCAAAGTTTTTAATAACATTGTTTATAAATTCTTTATTTTGCCACTCTCTTTTCTCTTGTGTAATAAAGATGGATTTAAAATTACTAAGTTTATAGTTTTTATATCTATCTTCTAAAAGATCATAACAAAAAATATAGTTTCCAAGTTCTAGTTTAGAAGTTCCAATATAGAATGGAAGGATTGAAGTTTTTCTATCATCATCAAAATTGATTTTTATGACTCTTCTATTTTTTATTGAATATTTTAATCTATCCACAATATCTCTATAGAGGAATAGTTCTCTAGAACTTTTAGATTGATAAGTATATCTATAGATCATTTTTCTTATAAATTCTGCTTCAATTTGAATATTATTTTCAAATAATATATCGTAGTAGATATTTTTATTTTTTTTATTGAGATTAAATTGAATAATCTCTTTTTTTTCCTCATCTTGATGAAAAGTTTCTATTTTTTCCTCTTTTAGTATATCAAAAATATAGTTTATAAGATAATTTTTTGTGATTTTAAAACTTTGTACATCAGATTCTATTATATCAAAAGCACTTTTATTGATAGTGACACGAATTTTTTTTTCCATAATCAAATCCTTTCAAAAAAATAGAGGAGTAAACCTCCTCTATATTGTAACATATTTTAGCATACACATCTAGAGTAATTCTCCATATTTTGTAGTGTATTTTCTCTTTACAAAAGTAATAACTAACATATATAGTATAGCTGTTAATATTAATCCAATCCAGAATATAAATGGTAGTGGAGTTAAACCAAGATAGTTACCAAGTTTTGTGTAGGGGATAATTGAAACACAAAGGATTCCAATTACAGTTAAAATCATCACAGGAAGTGAAGCAATACTCTGAACAAATGATATTTTAGGTGTTCTGATCATATGAATAACTAATGTCTGTGTCCACATAGATTCGATAAACCAACCAGTTTGAAATACAGCTTCATAGCTTTCTCTTAAAATCTCGTTGTTTAAAGGGATAGAGTTATAAAGTGTACCATTTGAAACAACAAGAGGACAGATAATAAAATACATTAAAATATATGTTGTAATGTCAAAGATAGAGCTAACAGGACCAATCCAAATCATAAATTTACCTATTGATGAAGATTCCCACTTTCTTGGAATTTTTAAAAATTCAGTATCCACATTATCCCAAGGGATAGCTGTACAAGAAAGATCATAAATTAAGTTAAGTAAAATAAGGTGTATGCTCATCATAGGTAAAAATGGAAGAAAGGCACTAGCAATAAGAACAGAAAACATATTTCCAAAATTAGATGATGCAGTCATTTTAATATATTTTATCATATTGGCATATGTTTTACGTCCTTCAATAATTCCTTTTTCTAATACCATTAGATCCTTTTCTAAAAGAATGATATCGGCAGATTCTTTGGCTATATCAACAGCAGTATCTACAGAGATACCAATATCAGCTGTTTTCATAGCAGAGGCGTCGTTGATACCATCACCTAAAAATCCTACAGTATGGTTATTTTTCTTTAAAATCTCTACAATTCTAGTTTTTTGTAATGGAGAAAGTTTTGCAAAAATATCAGTAGTTTCAACAAGTTGTGCAAGTTCAATATCATTTAATCTATCAATATCACTACCCAAAAGAATTGTACTATTATTAAGTCCTACTTTTTTACAAATACTTTTGGTAACTTTATCATTATCACCAGTTAAGACTTTTGTTCTTACACCATACTCTTTAAGAGTGGCAATGGCTTTAGCAGTAGTTGGTTTAGGTGGATCAAGAAAAGCCAAGTATCCCATAAGGATCATATCTTTTTCATCGCTAACACCAAAAGTTTCTATAGAAGAGGGATTTTCCTTATAGGCAAGAGCGATTACACGAAGTCCATCTTCATTAAAAGAATCTATTCTTTCTAAGATCTCTTTTTTTATTTCATCTGTAAGTAAGACTATCTCATTATTATATTCAATATATTTGCAGATTGATAACATCTCTTCAACAGCACCTTTAGTTATCATCAATCTTTTATCTAATTGATCTTTTACCACAACAGTCATACGACGTCTTGAAAAATCAAAGGGAATCTCATCAATTTTTGTATATATCTTATTCAAATTTTTTAAAGAGTCATCCTTTTCTCCTTCTTCCTCTGTTTTCTCAATGATGGAAAGATCCAAAAGATTTTTTAATCCAGTTTGGAACCAGCTATTTAAAAAAGCATAGTGTAATATACGATTATCCTCTTTACCATGTATATCCATATGGTACTCTAAAACAACCTTATCCAAAGTGATGGTACCAGTTTTATCTGTACACAATATATCCATAGATCCAAAATTTTGAATAGAATTTAAATTTTTTACAATTGTTTTTTTCTTAGCCATAGATACAGCCCCTTTGGCTAAACAAGTAGTGACAATCATAGGAAGCATCTCTGGAGTCAGACCAACAGCAATTGAAATAGCAAAAAGAAGTGCTTGTATCCAATTTCCCTTTGTAAATCCATTGATAAAAAAAACAATTGGAACCATTACTAACATAAAACGAATAAGTAACCAAGAAACAGAGTTTATACCCTTTTCAAAAGCAGATTCTACAGCAACACTAGTAGTAATTGATTTTGAAATAGAACCAAATAGAGTAGAATCACCAGTAGCTATAACAACTCCAATTCCAGAACCGCTAACAACATTACTTCCCATAAAAACTATATTATTTAATTCTGTAATAGCTAAGTTATCATTTTTAGTTGAGATAATAGTTTTTTCAACAGGTTCACTTTCTCCAGTTAATGAAGCTTGGCTGATAAAAAAATCCTTACATTCAATTATACGAATATCAGCAGGAATAATATCTCCAGCAGCTAAATAGACTATATCACCAACAACTACCTCTTCAAGAGGTAACTCTTCTCTAGTTTGTTCAAATCTTTTAACAGAGGTTGTAGTAGTAATCATTGAAGCTAAGCTTTCAGCAGCATTATTACTCTTTTCCTCTTGAATAAAACGTAATATTCCAGATATGGTAACCATAGTAGTAATTATAATCACAGTGATAGGAGAGAATTCGTCCATATCATTATAGTACCAAGGAATAAACATATCAGTAAAGAAAGATACTATGGCTAAACAGAAAAGTACAGCAGTAAATGGATTGATAAACGCCTCAACTATCTTTGAAGTAAGAGATTTTTTCTTACCATGAGTAATTATATTTTTTCCAAATAGTTCCTGCATACTTTCTATATTCTCTTTTTTTAGTCCTTCAAAAGATGTATTGAGAAGTTTTAAATTCTCCTCTACTCTCATTTGAGAAAACTCTCTTATTTTTTTACTCTCTTCATTTTTTAAATTGAAATTTGTTTTAATATTTTTTTTCATAACTACCTCCATTTAGATTAAAATAAAAATACAAGGTAGTATATATTTAAAATAGTGCGAACTTAAAAACAGACATAGTAAATGTCTGAATCATATATGAAGTTTAAATATATACTACTGCCATTTTCTACGTCCATTTTGCACCTCCTAAAAAATCAAGAAAATAAAAAATCCATACCAATAAAACGATGGTATGGATTAAATCCAAATAAATACAAAATTTAAATAAAATCTTGCCACCGTTTGAGCTTCAACTCTGCAGGGCGGTGAAGTTACATTAGATAACACCTTGTTTTCGATGTTGCCTGTTCAAACCAACGCATAGTGTCTCCACTATTTTGCGGCAGTAACCCATATCCCTGTAGTAGCCTTACCTACCGGAACTATTAAATTTTCTTCAGTATAATACAAAAATATAAAAAAGTCAAGAAAAATTATTTTATCATATTCAATGTTTTAAAAACATTTGACATATCTTCATTTAAAAGTTTTTTTCTAAGGTTGAATACCTCTCTATAATATTGAGAATTTTTTTCATTTGGTAAGAATTCTTGATCTATCTCTAAAAATTTAGAGATCTCTTGCTTTAAGTCAGAGATATCTCCAAGAGCATAGGCAACTGTAAGAATATTCATCATTATAGCCCCACCAGCTTTTTTTAATGTTTTTGTTTTTGTATTTAACATATCAGCTTTTATTTGATTCCATAATCTACTTTTACTTCCACCCTCAGTAATAGTGATCTCACTTATATTTGCCCCACCTTTTTTATAGATATCAGTTATTCCAATATAGTCATAGCCAATAGCCTCTAAAACAGAACGCCATAAGATAGCTTGATCACTATCTAGTCCAAGATTTAAAAAAGCTCCACTAGCTTGAGAAAGCTCTCCAACTCCCTTAGTTAAATATGGAAGAAATAAAACTCCTTTAGAGCCAACAGGAATTTTTTCTGCTCTTTTAGATAGAGTATCAAAATATGAATTGTTATCTATCTCATTACAAATATTATCTTTAAACCATCTGAGAGCAAGTCCACCAGTTCTTATAAATCCCCAATAAAAATATGTATTTTCAAGACTACCACTATTAAAAATTAAACCAGTTTCGGGACGGCTCAACTCTTCATTTATTCCATTAGTAGACACACAAAACATTGCACAAGTTCCAGCTACATCAGCAGCCATATTTGATTCTAAAAGACCACAACCAAGCATAGATTGCATAGTATCTCCAGCTCCAGCACAGACAGGAATACCTGTAGGAAGTCCGGTTATTTGAGCTGATTTTTCAGAAAGATATCCAATGATATCCCAAGGTTTAACAATTTTAGGTAGATATTTATTGTTGATCTCTAAGATTTTTAGTTGAGCATCAGACCAAGTTTTTTTATAGATATCATATCCTAATCCCCAACCTGACATAGTTCCCCAGTCAATAAAAGCATTTTCAATAGAAAGTCCAGCCAAATTCATAAGTATGTATGGTGCATTATGCATAAATTTAGCTCCATCTTGTGAGAAGTGTGTATTTTTTATAAGCCACCTAGCTATCATAGCTGGAAACATACAATTTGGTTGTGAATTTCCTGTTTCCTTTGCCCAAATATCTAAATTCTTATGAGATAGTTCTTCTACATCAGACTGACAACGAGAGTCAAGATAGTTGATGTATGGAGTAATAGGTTTTCCATTTTTTCCAATTCCTGCAATTCCACAGATGATTCCATCACCAAAAATTCCACGTATATTTTTACAATCTAATCCTTTATTTTTAAAATCTTTAACACACTCTTTTATACCCTTCAAAGTAAGTTCAAAATACTCTTCAATATCCATTTCTACCCATCCAGCTTGAGGAGAATGAATTGTTGTAGGATAGGAGCATTCAGATATACACTCCATATTTAAAGAGTAGATAGCAACTTTTACACTTTGAGTTCCAGCATCAAATCCAATATAATACTTATTCATAAAAAAACCTCCATAAAATATAAATATATTTTATATGGAATGTGTGAAAGGAATATAAAAACCCAGATAAAATCTGGGCATAATTAAAAAGAATAGAATATCCTCTCTTCTTCCATCCAGACTATACTGTCGGTTTTGGAATTTCACCAAATCAGAATTAAAAATTCTCGTGGACTATCACCACCGGTCGGGAATTGATTTTACTCACCCTGCCCTGAAGATAAAATATATTATTTATAAAAATATTAGCATTTTTTTAAATATAAGTCAACGAAAAAAGAATAATAAAAACTAAAATATGACAATATCAAAATATTCTTTTAAATTTGAAAAAAATATTGTAAAATTATATCAAATAGTAAAATTTATTTATAATAGTATTTTTACTTGAAAGTATTAAAACTTAATTTGTTATTAAATTTATAAAATAAAGGGGTATAAATGCAAAAAAAATCTTATTTAAAAGTTAGTGATTATATAGGTGAAAAGATTTCAAATGGAGAGTTGAAATTAGGGGATAGACTTCCCCCAGAGAGAGAACTTGCAAAAAGTCTGGACATAAGTAGAAATTCAATAAGAGAAGGATTGCGAATTTTAGAAAATATAGGTGTTGTAAAAAGTCAACATGGTGCTGGAAATTTCATATCAGCAGAATTTGAAGAAACTATAGCAGATGTGATGTCTTATATGTTTATACTAAAAGGTATGGATGATAAAAAAATAACAGAGTTTAGATATGCTATTGAATGGGAAGCTGTAAATCTTATTACAGGAAAGCTTTCCACAAAGAGTAAGGAGGAACTTATCTATTATTTGAATAAATTAGAGGAGTCAGAGTGTGAAAAAGAGGCAGTTATATATGATAAAAAAATTCACTATCTTTTAGTTGAATTAACGAATAATGATTATATGAAAACTAGTTATCAAGCTTTAACTAAGATTATGAATCTTTATATTCCACGTCTTCGTGAAAAAATTATTTTAGGAATGAAGGGAGATAAAGCCTTAAGTGGAGCACATAGGATGATAGTTGAAGGGGTAATAGAAGGGAATTTGAAAAAGAGTATAGAAGGATTAAATCACCATTTTGAATATATAATGAAATACCAAGATAATTAATGGATGTAGTAAAAAAATTAAATTTTTATTATGGATTATTTATAGATATAAATAAACTTAAAGATGTATACTTTCAGTTCTTTAATCTGTTTAAATGCACCGTTTTATGGAAATAAGTCCTCATAAAAAACATAGCAAATTAAAAATAACTAGACATATAGTAGAATAAGGTATATAATAAAATTGTTAGGAAGTTAAAAGTCAATTTGAAATGGTTGACTTTTAATTTTAATCCATAAATTGGTACTACCAATTTATGGATTAAAAGAAGTATCAGTAGTTGTTTAAAGATATAGTTAGTGACTTTTTATTTTTTCAGTTATATTTAGTAAAGGTAAATTATTTTACCTTTAAATTTTTGATATAAATTTTGGTAGGACCAATTTAATGTGATTGAAATATATAAAGGGGGGTAACAATATGTTTATGTTCTTATTGGCTATATTGCCTATTATTTTTCTAGTTGTAGCATTGATGGTACTTAAATTACCAGGTCATAAAGCTTGTCCTCTCGCTCTGTTAATTACAATTTTAGAAGCTCTTTTTATTTGGAAACAGGGTGGTATGGATGTTGTAACAGGAACTATTGAAGGTTTTGTTATGGCTATATGGCCTATCTGTCTTGTAATTATTGCTGCTGTGTTTACCTATAATTTAGTTGTATATACTAAAAATATAGAGGTAATAAAGAATATGTTAGCATCAGTATCTACAGACAAACGTATTTTAGTTTTGATTATAGCTTGGGGGTTCGGAGCTTTTATGGAAGGTATGGCAGGTTTTGGTACTGCAGTTGCTATTCCAGCAGGTATATTGATGGGACTTGGTTTTGATCCACTATTTGCAGCTATGGTATGTTTGGTTGCTAATACAACACCAGTCGCTTTTGGATCTATTGGTGTTCCAGAAATTACAGCTGCTAGTATAGCAGGATTGAATTCAGGAGAAATAGCTCTACATACTATTATTCAGACATCTATAATGTCAGTTCTTGTTCCATTTATGGTAGTTTATATGACAGGACTTAGTAAAGGTAAGAAGGGATTAGAGGCATTTAAAGGAATATGGTTGATAACTTTGATGTCAGGTTTATCTTTTACAGTAGCACAATATATAACAGCTAAGTTTATTAGTTCAGAATTACCTTCTATTTTAGGATCTGTAGTTTGTATGGCTGTGATTATAATATTAACTAAGATGTTTAAAATTAATAATCCTGATTTTAATATAAAAACTGAAAAGGTTATTTCAAGTGTAAATTTGAAACAAGCATTTATAGCTTGGAGTCCATTTATATTTGTACTTTTATTTTTAGTATTCACCTCTTCACTTGTACCAATAATACATAAGCCACTAGCAGCAGTAAAAAGTAGTATAATTATTTATAGTGGAAAAGGTGCAGCACCATATACATTTGCTTGGCTCTCTACTCCTGGTGTGCAGATTATAGTAGCTGCCTTTATAGGTGGTTTAGTTCAGAAATGTCCAGTAAAAGATATAATAGCAATTTTGTTTAAAACTATTAAGCAGATGTCAAAAACTGTAATTACAATTATGTCTGTTATAGCAACTGCAAAAGTTATGGGATATTGTGGAATGATTCAAGTAATAGCTGATTTTATTGTCAATATAACAGGAAGTTTTTATCCGTTTGTAGCTCCATTTTTAGGATCAGTTGGAACATTTGTAACAGGAAGTGCAACTTCAAGTACTGTATTATTTACAAAACTTCAATGCACTGCAGCAGTGGTTCTCAATATGAGTCCTACTTGGTTGGTAGCATCAAATGTTGTAGGAAGTACAGCTGGTAAGATAATATCTCCTCAAAGTATAGCAGTAGCAACTGCAGCAGCAGGAATTGTAGGAAAAGAGAGTGAAATTCTTACTGGTGTTATAAAATATTATATAATTTTTATATTGATTTATGGACTTGTAACATATTTTGGTGTAGGTATATTTTAAGTGAGTAATTTGAAACTATTTATATAAATTCAAGGAGGGATTTAATATGGAAAAAGTAGTTTATAACAAAGTTACACCTGAATTAATTGAGCAGTTTAAAAATATTGTTCCAGGAAAGGTTCATACAAGTGGAGATATCAATGATGATTATTCACATGATGAAATGCCAATTTATGGTAAGGGAATGCCAGATGTTGTGATAGAAGCTACTACAACTGAAGATATTGCTGCTATTGTAAAGTTGTGTTATGAAAATTCTATTCCTGTAATACCAAGAGGAGCTGGAACAGGACTTACAGGTGCTGCCGTAGCTATCCATGGTGGGGTTATGATAGATATGAGTAAGATGAATAAAATTTTAAGTTATGATATGGAAAATTTTGTAGTTCATGTTCAAGCTGGAGTTCTTTTAAATGATTTAGCTGAAGATGCTTTAAAACAAGGACTTTTATATCCACCTGATCCAGGAGAAAAATTTGCTACACTTGGAGGGAATGTATCTACCAATGCTGGTGGAATGAGAGCAGTAAAATATGGATGTACAAGGGACTATGTTAGAGCAATGACAGTGGTATTACCAACAGGTGAAATTGTAAAATTGGGAGCTACTGTGTCAAAGACTTCAACAGGATATAGCCTTCTTAATTTAATGATTGGTTCAGAAGGAACATTAGGTATAATAACTGATTTAACACTAAAATTAATTCCAGCACCAAAAGAAACAATAAGCTTGATTATACCATATGAAAATCTTGAGGATTGTATAGCAACTGTACCTAAATTTTTTATGGCACACTTACAACCACAAGCTTTAGAGTTTATGGAGAAAGAGATAGTATTATCTTCTGAAAGATATTTAGGAAAAAGTGTTTTTCCACAACAACTTGAAGGAATAGATATAGGAGCATATTTATTAGTAACATTTGATGGAAATAGTATGGAGGAATTAGAAGAGATAACAGAGGCAGCATCAGAAGTTGTGTTAGAAGCAGGAGCTATTGATGTTCTTGTAGCAGATACACCAGCTAAGAAAAAAGATGCTTGGGCAGCAAGAAGTTCATTCTTGGAAGCAATTGAAGCAGAAACAAAACTTCTAGATGAATGTGACGTTGTTGTTCCAGTTAATCAAATAGCTAGATATTTAACATTTGTAAAATCACTAGAAGATAAGTATGATTTCAAAATTAAAAGTTTTGGACATGCTGGTGATGGTAACTTGCATATTTATGAGTGTGCAAATGATATGGATGAAGAAGAATTTAAAAAGCAAGTTCATGAATTTATGTCAACTATATATAAAGAAGCAGCAGCATGTGGAGGACTTATTTCTGGAGAACATGGTATAGGACATGGTAAAGTAAACTATTTAGCAGATTTTGCTGGAGAGACAAGTATGCGTTTAATGAGAGATATAAAACAGGTATTTGACCCAAAAATGATTTTAAATCCTGGAAAAGTTTGTTATAAATTGTAGTTTTAAATAGAAAGTTAGAAAATTCATTGGATTTTTTAGGAGGGATTACTATGGCATATTTAATATCAGAGGAAGCTCAAGATTTATTACAAGACGTTAAAAATTTTTGTGAAAAAGAAGTTGTAGAGCAATGTAAAGAGTATGATAAAACTGGTGAGTGGCCAAAAGAGATATATGAAAAAGCGATAGAGCAAGGTTATCAAGCTTTGGAAGTTCCTGAAGAATATGGTGGACCAGGACTTAGTAGAGTAGATGTAGCAGCACTTATAGAACAGATGGCTATTGCTGATGCAGGATTTGCAACTACAATATCTGCTAGTGGGCTTGGAATGAAGCCAGTTTTGATAGCTGGTTCAGATGAATTAAAAAAACGTGCTTGTGATCTAATACTTGAAGGAGGATTTGGAGCATTTTGTTTAACAGAGCCAGGGGCAGGTTCAGATGCTGGAGCAGGAAAAACTACTGCAGTTAAAGATGGAGATTACTATGTATTAAATGGTAGAAAATGCTTTATAACAAATGGAGCAGTGGCGTCTTTCTATTGTGTTACAGCTATGACTGATAAATCAGCAGGAGTAAAAGGTATATCAATGTTCTTTGTTGAAGCTGGAACTCCTGGAGTAAGTACAGGTAAAGAAGAGGATAAAATGGGTATACGTACTTCTAATACTTGTGATGTTGTATTTGAAGATTGTCGTATTCCAGCAAAAAATTTAATTGGAGCAGAAGGTAAAGGATTTTCAATAGCAATGAAAACTCTTGACCAAGCTCGTACTTGGATGGGTTGTGTAGCTACTGGTATTGCTCAGAGAGGAATAAATGAAGCTATAAAATATGGTAAAGAAAGAGTACAATTTGGAAAACCAATTATAAAAAATCAAGCAATTCAATTTAAAATAGCTGATATGCAGATAAAAACAGAGACTGCTCGTCAAATGGTTGCTCATGCTTTAACTAAAATGGATATGGGATTACCTCATAGTATGGAATCAGCAATAGCTAAGTGTTATGCATCTGATATAGCTATGCAGGTAGCTTCAGAAGCAATTCAAATATTTGGAGGTTATGGATATAGTCGTGAATATCCAGTTGAAAAGCTTTTAAGAGACGCAAAAATATTCCAAATCTTTGAAGGAACTAACGAAGTACAAAGAATAGTAGTAGCAAACAACACTATTGGAAGATAGTTAAGGAGGACATTAAATTATGGAAATATTAGTTTGTATTAAACAAGTTCCTGATGATTCAGTAGAGATAAATCTTAATTCATCAACAGGTAAACCAAATTTAGAAGGAGTTACTCAAATAGTTAATGCCTTTGATACCTATGCTCTTGAAATGGCAACTCGTCTAAAGGAAAAAGTAGGTGGAGAGATCACTGTAGTTTCTATAGGGGATGAAAGTGTAAAAAACTCTCTTAAAAACTGTCTTGCTGTAGGTGGAGATAGAGCTTTTCTTGTAAAAGATGATTCTGAATCTCTTGATCCAAAATCTGTATCTAAATTTTTAATAAAGGCAAAAGAGGATATAGAAGCAAATCTTGGTAAAAAATTTGATATTATTTTCTGTGGAAAAGAAGCTACAGACTATGCATTGGGACAAGTTGGGCTATTGGTAGCAGATGAACTTTCTCTTCCTGTGGTTACAAATGTAGTAGATATTGAGACAGAGGGAGAAAGTGCTAAAATAAGACAGGAAACTGAGGATGGATACAATATACTAGAGGCTTCACTTCCTTGTGTTGTAACAGTTCAAAAACCTAATTATGAGCCAAGATATCCAACTATAAAAACTAAGATGGCTGCTAGAAAAAAAACTATTGATGAACTTCAACCAGCTGAAAAACCAGAAAATACTGTGGAAGTTGTCAGAGTATTTGAACCTGTTAAACGTTCAGCAGGGGTTAAAATAAAAACTGAAACTGCTGAAGAGGCAGTTGAACAGGCAATAAAATTAATGACAGAGGCTAAAGTATTTTAGGAGGTTATAGGAATGAAACTTACTGATACAAAAAATATAATGGTATATGTTGAGACAGCAGATAAAGCTCCTGTAAATTGTGCTTTAGAGGCTCTTGGAAAGGCGAGTGAAATTGCTAGTTCAAGAGGAGAAGAGGTCATTGCTGTTTTGATAGGAAAAGATTTAGAAAGAGCTACAGACCTTAGCATTCAAGCTGGAGCAGATAAAGTTATTATTGTAGATAGGGATTGTAATCAAGTAGAGGCATATAGAAGTATTTTACTTGAAGTGATAAAAAAATATAAGCCATCAGTTGTTATGGCAGGGGCAACTCCACTAGGAAAGGATTTAACTCCTGTTTTAGCTATGAGATTTGAAAGTGGTTGTGCTGTTGATGTAATAGATATAAAAATAACTGATGATAAATTTGTAATGACTTGTCCTGTATATGGAGGAACAGTATTAAATGATATTGTTATTAAAGAATCTCCAATTGTAATGACAATTCGTTCAGGAGCTTTTTCCAAGGTAATTGATAGTAGTAGAAAAGGTGAGATTATAAAAGAAGATATTTCAGTTCCTGAGTCTACTCTATTGACAAAGGTTTTAGAAGCAGTAAAAGAGATAGGAGAGCAAGTTAATCTTGAAGAAGCAGAAGTAATAGTTTCTGGTGGACGTGGAATGGGATCAAAAGAAAATTTTGAACTTGTAAAAAAACTAGCTGATGTTTGTGGTGGGGTTGTAGGAGCAACTAGACCAGCTATAGAAGATGAATGGGTTCCTCGTTCTCATCAAGTAGGTCAATCTGGAAAAATTGTTTCCCCTAAATTATACATTGCTTGTGGTATTTCAGGGGCTACTCAACATTTATCAGGAATGGTTGGATCTGAATATATAGTTGCAATAAATAAAGATGAAGATGCACCTATATTTGATGTAGCTGATGTAGGTATTGTAGGAGATGCTATTAAAGTTGTGCCATTACTTATAGAAGAGATAAAAAAAATAAAAGCTATGTAAAATATTTCATTATAAATTATTTAAATTCCATTCAGAGAGGGATTATAGATTTTCTATGATTCCTCTTTTAACTTATAGAAAAATATATTGTCTTTTATCTTAAAATCTTTCAAAAATCTTTTATTTTCTTAAATGGGATATGAATTGGAAAAAAATTGTATATTAGATATTAAAATGGTATAATTATTGCATAGAACTTAATGATGAGGAGGCAAAAAATAGTTATAAAAGGTAATGTATTAAATGTAGATATAAATTGAGAAGATAAAATATTGAGGAAAACTCTTTATTTTTAGGAGGGAAAATGAAAAAAGTATTATTAATGTTTATGTTAAGTTCAACTCTTATATTGGCAGGAGCAGAAAAAGTAATAGGTAAATGGATTACAGAGAAGGCTGAAAATGGAAATCAAATAATTGTTGAAATTTATGAAACACAGGATAAAAAATATAATGGGAAAATAGTTGAATTAACTATGCCAGTGTATACTGATGGAGAGTTTGTTGGAAAGGAAAAAATGGACTTAAAAAATCCAGATGAAAAATTAAAAAATCGTACTTTAAGAGGGATAGATTTTGTAAGTGGTTTTGACTATTCTGAAAATGAAGATAAATTTGAAAATGGGAAAATATATAATCCAATAAATGGAAAAACATATAATAGCTATATGAAACTTCAAGAAGATGGAAAATTACTTGTAAAAGGGTCTATAGATAAGAAAGGAATTATAGGGAAAAAACAGTACTGGACAAGATATGAATAATTAGAATAGTTTTAACTGTTGAAAAGGCTTCTATTAGTAGGAGGTGATGCTTATGATACTAGGTGTTTTTTGAGAGATCAAGAAACACTTTTGTCATGAGCATTTTTTATTTAATTTTTATAACCATAAAAAGAGGGAAGAATATGATTAATCCAATCAGTGATTTATATGTAAAATTTATGGAAAATATAGAGCCTTATTTAAAGAAATATCCTTATCTTTTGGGAATAATTATAGGAGGATTATTTTTCTTTGGAGGAATTTTTAATTGGAAATGGATTTGTGATCCTACAGGCTCAAAAAGATTTATGTTAACTGTATATGAAATTTTTGGAGAAAGAGGTTTTAGATTTTTTACAGGACTATTTGGGGCAATAATAATTATTATTTGTATATTTGAATGGATAAAAAAATAATTTATATGGGTTGTTTTTTAGTCTAGTTTTTTATATAGGAGGTAGTTATGAATTTAGAATATAAATGCCCAGATTGTAAGATTGTTACAGTTTTTCATCAACAAACTTAATAAAAGAGAGTGATAAAAATGAAAGATTTTGATATAGTAGCTTTTGTATATTGTATAATAGTTGTTTTTATGATAGTGGGTTCTGGAATTTTTATTATAAAACAATTAAGATACAATTTTAAATATACACTATTTATATTTATCTGTGTTGTAATAGGTTTAGGCTTAATTTGTCTTTATAATTATTTAAAATATTTTAAATAGAAATTTTAATGAAAAATACAAAGGAGAATTTTATGATTAATTTAAAAGATAATAACTCTCTTGTAAAGAAAATAGGATTTCTTTTTCTACTTGCAATTTTATTACAAATACCAATGTTTTTTATAAATAGAATAATAGATGAAAGAGATTATTCATATAGAAATATGATAGAGGAAATAGGTAATGAATGGGGTAGAAAACAAACTATTTCAGGAGCATTTTTAATAATTCCTTATAGTGATAAGATAGTAGATTATGATGATTCTGGAAAGAAAATAGAAAGAACAGTGGCTAAAGATTGGATTCTTTTACCAGAAAAATTAAATGTAAAAATCAATTTAAAAGATGAGATAAGAGAAAGAGGAGTATATAAAACAACAGTTTATAATGGAGATATTATATTAGAGGGAGAATTTCCAAAATTAGAAGATATTTTACCAGATAATTTATACCCGTATAATATAGGAGTTGGAATAGGAATAACAGATACTAAATCTCTAATGAAGATTGAGGAGATAAAAGTAGAGGGAAAAGATATAAGAGTAGAGTCTGGAACAGGTATTAAACAATATCCATTGAATACAGGAATATCTGGAACTATAAGAGAAAATTTATTACAAAAAGATAAGATACATTTTTCTGTTAAACTTAGTTTAAGGGGAAATGGTGGTATTGAAATTTTACCTCTTGGAAGAGAAAATCACTTTGAAGTAAAATCAACTTGGAAATCTCCTAGCTTTTATGGATTTTTACCAAGTACAAAATTAATTGATGAAAATGGATTTAGAGCAGAATGGGACGTATCTTCTTTTGTAAGAAATTATAAGCAAGATTTTGCTGATGGATTTTATTCTGATATATCAGAAGGGAAAATTGGTGTAGATTTATATGAGGGAATAACTCATTATAGACAAGTTATGAGAGCTGTAAAATATAGTATGCTCTTTATAATGTTAAGTCTTTTTGTAGTATATATTTTTGAAGTAACTAGTAAGAGATTTACTCACTATGTTCAATATGGTGTAGTTGGATTTTCATTGACACTATTTTATTTAGTTCTACTTTCAATGTCTGAATATTTTAGTTTTAATTTAGCTTATATCATAGCAACTTTAATGGTTGTAATTCCAAATTCATTATACATAAAAGCAGTAACAAAAAATAAAAATTATGGTTTGGGAATGTTTGTATTTTTATCTGGAATATATGCAGTACTATATTCCATCTTAAAAATGGAGCAATATGCTTTAATGACAGGAACACTTTTACTTATGGCAGTTCTTTATGTGATGATGTATATTACAAGAAACATTGAAAATTTTAAGGAGGATTAAATTGATTAAGGTTGATTATAATAAATGTATCAAATGTAAAATGTGTATTAAGGATTGTTTTCCAGAAAATATTATATTTGAAGATCAAAAAATAAAAATAAAGGGAGAATGTATGATGTGTGGGCATTGTGTGGCTGTGTGTCCAACAAATGCAATAATTTTTGAAGGATATGAGAAGACAAAAGATTTAAAAGAATTAAATTTAAAGATAGAACCAAATACTTTTTTAAATTTTGTAAAATCAAGAAGAAGCATTAGACATTTTAAAGATAAAAAAATAGATAAAGATATTGTTGAAAAATTATTAGAAGTTGGAAAATATAGTCCAACAGGTGCTAATATACAAGATGTAAAATATTATGTTATTCAAGATAGTTTAGAAGAGTTTAAACCACTTGTATGGGAGGGAATAAATAATTTTGTCAATTCAGATGAAAAAAGCCTATTTTTAAAAAAATATAAAAATAGATTTAAAGAAATGTACAATAATTATAAAACAGATGATAAACTTTTCTTTAAAGCTCCAATGGTTTTAGTTATTACAAGTTCAAATAAAATTAATGGAATATTAGCAGGAGATAAAATTGAACTGATGGCTAATATGATGGGATTAGGTGTACTTTTTAGTGGATTCATAGAAATGGGAATTATGCACAATGAAGAACTTATTAAGAAGTTTAACTTAAATAAAAATTCTATCTGTGCTTGTATGTTATTAGGATATCCAAATATAAATTATCAACGTACTGTTCCTAGAAAAGAAATTAATATAGAATGGTTATAAATTTTAGAAAAAGTATAGGAGGGATTTTATGTTAAAAGTGGAAGATATTTTAAGAGGAGATTTTGATTGGGAAAATTTAGAAATTGATGATGATGAGTTTGATGAAATTGAAACAGAATTAATTATTGATTATTTAAAGAAAAATTCTCCAAAAGAGAGACAACTTTTAGCAATAGATTGGAACTTTGATAATTCAAAAGAAGTTATTAAATGGATAGCAGAACAAGAAGATACAGACAGGGGAACTGCACTATTTTTATATTGGTATATGAATCCTCAAGATTTTAAAAAATATAAAGATAGAGAAGAGTGGGAAGAAAATGATAGTTGGGCTTTGGAAGATTTTGATATTGTAGAAACTCTTGAGAAAAATTATATTTCAGGATTTTATAAAAATCAAAAATATGCTTTTAATCCTAAAAATGATGTATATTCTGGCTATGATTGGACAAAGGAAGTAGATGAAAGTGATATGAAAGCTGAGATACCTAAAGAGATGTATATAGCTTTAGATGGAGAAGTTTTAGAAAGTCCAAATTGGGGAGAGGGAATACCTGATGAAATTATTCCTATATTAGATAAACTTTATGAAGCATTAGATGAAGAATAGGAGGAATTTATGAAAAAATTAATGACTTACAAGAAGAATTTGATGAAAATGATAGTGAAATAGAAACAGTAGCAAGAGATAGTATAGGAGTAACTGTTGAAAATATTCTTAATTATTTTTGAATAGATATTGATATAGAAGAAGCTATAAGAGAAAGAGATTGGTAAAAAATAAATAAAACTTAAAGAGAGGTGATGCCTATAACAAGGATTATTTTTTGATAAATTCAAGAAATATTTTTGTTATGGGCATTTTTTATATAAAGGAAGGCTATATGGAAAGATATAATTTATCAGCAGAACAAATAGTTAAGTTACTATATAGAAAAGAGATTAATAGAGTGGATAATCTAGACAATAATTCTTTCTTTGATAACACAATGTTAAAAAAAGTTTTCAGTAATAACAAAACTGGTTATAAAATAAGCTGGGAACAGATAAATAAAACAGAAATTAAATTAAAAGTTAATTTACCTAGAGTTTTGAGAAGATATTACCACGAATGTGGAGATTTTGATATAAATCATTGTTTTAGTGATATGTTAAATTTAGAAGATATTGATTTTTCTCATAATTTATTAAGAGAGATATTAGAAGATGATGAGTATTCTGAAAATGAAATAGAAAATATTTTAAAAGAAACAGATAATTTTTTAATATTTTGGACTGAAAATCAAGGTGTATGGAATGCTGGAATAAAAAAAGAGGATTTATCCTTAGAAAATCCCCCTGTATATATGACAAATAATGACGATTTATATTCTTGGGAAAAGGTAACAGATAATATTGATACCTTTATTTTATTACAAGTTTTAGATAATTTACAAGATAGTAAATTTTACTTTTTAACTTTTGAAAATGAAGAGTTAGATTTTCTTTTATCTGATAAAAAAATATCAAAAGATGAACTATTTAAAAATCCATTTGGAATAAAAGATAAGAATATAAAATTTCCTACTTATTCTGAATATGACTATAATAGTGATAAAGTCTATATTTTTAAATTAAATAATGATAGATTGGAAAAATGTTGGGCTATAAAACCAAGAGTAAAAAGAGATAGAACTTCTTATGCAGATAAAATTTTATTAAAAATAGCTGAAATTCTCTCTTCTAATGATAGAAAGATTATAAAAAAATTAGAGTTGATTTTAGAAGATTTTCATAACTATTTAAAAAATAATGAAAATTTTTACTATATTTCTAATGATATAAATTCTATTTCACAAAAAGAAATGATTAATTTAAAAGTTGTGGCTATGGTTTTGCTTTTAAGTGAAAATGGATATATCTGTTATTTAGATTGGAGATGTGAATTAGAAGATTTTGAAATGGTTGTTGATGTAATAAAAAAAATTGGTATAGATGAAAATATTTGTAATCTTGATAAGTTAAATTTAAATGAAGATGATGATATAGAGGTTTGGAGTAAAGAGTTTAACAAAATTTTAAGTGAAAAAGATATTTTTATTGGAAATATCAATACTAATTCTGATAGTTATTCTATTTTCCCTATATCTAAAGAAAATTTAGAAAAATTAAGAGAATTAGGAAAGAAAATAAATACAGAGATAGATATTTTAAATTATTCAGAGGGGGAAACAGTTATGGATAAAAATTGGTTAGAAATGTATGAAAGAAATAGAGAAAAATTTAGATGTAAGATAGATTTAGAAAGTTATTTTAATGAAAAGAAAATAGGAGAAATAGAAGTTGATACTTTAGATATTGGAAAGGTAAATTTTCCTACTGGGGAGATTTTAGCTTGTGATCCTTTAGTAGAGCTTGAAGATGCAAAAACATATATTCAAAAAGTTCCTGTTGGAAAATATCCTGTAAAAATAGCAGTAGTTCCAAGTAAAGAGTATGGAGATAGATATGCTTGTGTAAAAGTAGAATTTAATAAAAATAAACCAATAGTTTATGAATTAGCTGTAACAGGAAATGAAGAAGAAATGGATGAAGCTAAGGAAGATGAATTTTATGGTTTTGGTGTAGATGCTGGAATGGGTTGTGTTGTGGATAAAAAAACACAAGAGGAGTATATAAAATATTGGGAAAAACTTAAAGAGGAGGAAGAGGTAGACAATCCTTATGATGATATTTTTGAAGAATTGTTAGAAGAAAGTTTTAAAAAGTTTCCTAAATATCAAAGAGATTGTGGAGATTGGGCTAACTTTATAATTCCTAATACTGACTTAAATATTCCTGTTTTTGCATCAGGTTGGGGAGATGGATATTATCCAAGTTATTTTGGATATGATGAAAAAGGAGAACTTTGTGGCTTCTATATCCATTTTATAGATATTGAAAAAGAATATTCTGATGAAGAAGAGGAGGAATAATTATGTTAGATATGAGTGATTTAGTAAAAGAGTTTATAGAATATTTTGATTGTGAATATGAGTATTTTCCTAATAATACTTATGAGGAAATTATGGAAAAATTTGAGAAATATGTAGAAGAGGGAAAAGAAAAAGGATATTTTCCTATGATTGTAACTGTTGATGAAACTCTTTTGGAATGTCTTACTATGAATGTATCAGAAGATGATGAGTTTAATATAGAAGATGCAAGAGAATATAGAAAAAAATATATTTCATCTGTCTATTCAAAGGGTGGAAAAAATATAATAAATGATTTAATAAATATAAGAAAAGAGGAAGCTCAAGATGATGATATAGATTGGGAAAAGGAAATAATAGGGGAATTTGAAGAAGATGAAAATAATAGTTTAAATTTTCCAATAGGATTTTTAAATTATAGAACAGATAAGCCAGAAGAACTATTTATAGTAAAAGTTCCTGTAAAAAATCCTTGGGAGATATTTGCTTGGTTACCAATGGGAAATTGGAATGAGTGTCCTACTACATCAGAACATATGGCAGTATCAAAATATTGGTTTGAAAAATTTGGTGCTGTACCAATTAGTATGACACATGATGTGGTGGAATACAGAGTTGAAAAAGTTATAACTGATAAAGATATTGCTATGGAAACAGCTATTGAAATGTATGGATATTGTTCAGATATAGACCAAAATTTTGATTCTATTGGAAAATATGCTGGTAGTTTAGTTAATTCTAGTGTTTGGTATTTTTGGTGGGATTAGAGGTGGTAATATGCTAGATAAAAAAGAGTTAGAATCTTTAAAAAGAAATGCAATTTTAATAAATTATTTTGAAGATGAAATCAAAGAAAAATTACCAAAAGGAAGTTCAAAGATTGGGGGTAAACCTGATTTGCCAAAAAATTTTCAATGGTATTATTACAATGGAGAAGATTATAAAAAAAGAGTTGTAAATAGACCACTTTCATTTTTAATGCAAATTAATTGTGAAGAAGTTCACAAATATGATAAAGAAAGTCTTTTACCAGAAAAGGGAATACTATATTTTTTCTATGAGTTGATGACTATGACTTGGGGATTTTCTCCTAATGATAGAGGAAGTGCAAGAGTTTTTTATTATGATAGAGATATAGAAGATTTGGTGTCTACTGATTTTCCAGAGGATATGGAAAAAGATTGTATAATTCCTGAAGTTAAAATAGATTTTGAAAGTATGAATGATTATCCTATTGACTTTTTAGATTACTATGATGATGAGGATAGTGATGAGGAGATAAGCAGAAAAGAGAAAGAGTTTGAAAAAGATTTAGAGGAGTTGGGATATAAAACTGATACAACAAAACTTTTAGGACACCCAGAACTTATTCAAGGAGAGTATTTTGAAGAGTGTGAGGGAGTTGCTAGGAAAAATCTTTATTATGGCTCTGCTCCTATAAAATATGGAGATTTAAAAGATGAGATAAGGGAAAATGCTGAGAATTGGATACTACTTATGCAAATGAGTGAGATTGAGTTTGAAGATTATGGACTATATTTTGGAGATTGTGGAAAGATATATTTTAATATTAGAAAAGAAGATTTAAAAAATAGAAATTTTGATAATATATGGCTAATTCTTCAATGTTACTAAAAAAAGGAGATAATTATGATATATAAATTTACAGAAGTATTGAATGATTTAGTTAATTATTTTTTTCTTAGTGATATTTTATTATTAGAAAAATGGAAAGAAGAGAATAATCTTTCTAATAATTTAGGAACAGAATTTATTTCAAATGAAAGTGGGGATAGAATTTTTTATGAAAATATTGCTATTCCTATGATGGATATTGAAAATTATCCTTATATAGTTTTATTTAATCTTTCTAATGATATACCAGAATTATGTAAACAAGAAAATAAATTACAATTTAGAAAAAATGGTTATTATCTTAAAGTAGATAATAATATACTTATGCTTTTTACATGGAGAATATTAGAGAAATTTACTTATGATAACATAGAAAATCTAATTACTTACTATAAACAATATAACAAACCTCTTATTGAACTTCCAAATGGCTGGTATCATATTGAAATTTTAGGTGGAGAAATTTTAGAAAATGGTTATTATGAACCAACATTTGAATTTGTAATTCAAGCAGTAGAGGAAACAAACATAGTAAAAGAAGATATAAATTTGAACTTTAAA
The DNA here is from genome assembly GCF_040199715.1 of Fusobacterium sp. SYSU M8D902. Lineage (NCBI taxonomy): Bacteria > Fusobacteriati > Fusobacteriota > Fusobacteriia > Fusobacteriales > Fusobacteriaceae > Fusobacterium > Fusobacterium sp. SYSU M8D902. Next base: position 4,551 of record NZ_JBEFNA010000018.1, on the reverse strand, counting down.
ATAATAAGTTCTACTTATTAAATAAAAGATAAAGGACTAAGTAGAGAATCTATAATTAATGAAAGTGATGAGGTAGTTATAGCTACAGCCTTTGCACAAATAAAAATAACAGGTAAGATAGATAAAGAGTTAAAAGAAAAAGCTTTATTATCTTTAAAAAGAATGGAATTGATAGCTAAAATCTGTGGCTATGGAGAATCTGGAATTAATAAACAACTTTATAGTGATTTAGAGAGTTTTAAAAGTTAAGGAGATTACTATGGAATATATAAAAGATTTTCTAAAAAATGAAGATAGAGAAAATTTTGATAACTTGTGGGAAAGTTGTAAAAAACTTGTTTGGATAGATTGGAGAGAAGAAGATGACAGTATAATTAATTATGTGGAGAAAGTTATTCAAACTGGAAAACTTATTGGGAAAAATGAAAATGCTGATAATAAAATGGGATTTAATATAATTATAGAATGGAAAGGAAAAGAGTATAAAATATCTTATCCCAACGAAGAGGGTTCTGATAGAGATACGACTATAAAGACTTTAAATAAGGTAATACAGCCAGAGTACGAAATAAAATTATTTATGGAAAGTTTAGGAAACGATACTTTAGCTTTTGTCCCTCTTGCTAAAGAGAAGTGGGAAGAATTAGAAAAAGATTTTGGAGAGGAAAAAGTAAATTATTATTTTTCTAATATAGATGATGATAGCAAGATGTTTGATTTAGATATGGACGAACTTTTTGAAATCTTAGATAAGAGAAAAGAAATAAAAAATTTCTTTGATTAGAGGTGGAATATGGAAAAATTAAGAGTAGATGATTTTGAAATAGAGAAAAATGATTGGGGATATTATTTTACTTCTTGTATTAATTTTTTAGAACAGGAATCAGAAGTGCTTTTAATCTATGATACAGAAGAGGAAGGTTCTGAAATTGAATTAAAAAATATTTTAAATAAGTCTTTAGAAAAAATAAATAATATTCTTGAAAAAGCTGAAAAAAATAAACCACAACTTATGGAACTTTTAAAAGAAGGAGATTATATAAATCTTGCAACCGATTGGGTAGAAGGAGCAGAAGAAGTTGAAGGGGAAGAAAATTGTTATCTAATAGACGATACTAAAGTTTATATTCCAATAACTGAAGAAGATTTTGAAAAGAGTATGAATTTTGGAGAGATTGCAACAGATATTTATTCAGATGGAGAAATAGAAGATATATCAATATATATTACTTTTGAGCCTGATTATTTTGCAGGGCATTGTATAGAATGTTATATTGACGAAAATGGAAACTTTTTTGTTAATGGATTAGCTGGATAAGGAGGAAATTTTATGAAAAAAGAATTACCATTTTTTAAATATCACCCAGAACCTTTAAAAACAGGAATTTTTAAAACAGGCGAAACTGTAATATGTGATTGTTGTGGAAAAGAAACTGATGTTTATTATACTGGACCTTTTTATTCAGTTGAAGATGTTGAACATTTATGTCCAGAATGTATAGCTAATGGAGAAGCAAGTAAAAAATTTGAAGGAGATTTTCAAGATGATTGCTCAATAGGAGAGGTTAGTGATGAGAAAAAAATAGATGAATTAATACATAGAACTCCTGGTTATTGTGGTTGGCAACAAGAATATTGGGTAGCTCATTGTGATGATTTTTGTGCCTTTATTGGTTATGTAGGAGCTAAAGAATTAGAAGAAATGGGGATTTTAGAAGAAGTAATTAAAAATGGAAATCCTCAATGGAAATATGATTGGGACGAGAAAGAGATAGAATTAATAAAAACTATGGTTAATGGTGAAAGTATGCAAGGATATTTATTCAGATGTTTACATTGTGGGAAATATTTTTTGTATTATGATGTTGATTAGAGGTAAAATTTATGAAAAAGTTAATACTACTAATATTTTTTAGCTTTATAATCTATTCTTTTGGTTATCAGATAGAAGAAAATTTTACAGGGCAGATAGTAAAAAAATATGAAAATGGGCAAGTACACTCAATAGAAAATTTTAAAAATGGAAAACTTAATGGAGAGTTTAAAGAGTTTTTTGAGAATGGAAATTTATCTCAAATTGGAAGTTTTAAAAATGGAGATATGAAAAATATAAAAGTCTTTTATGAAAATGGAAATTTAAAATTTGAGCAAAATTTAAAAGAGAGAAAAGGAAAATACAGAGGATATTATCCAAATGGACAACTTGAAGAAGAGGGAGAAGTTTTTCAAGGGGAAGAAATAGGACTTTGGAAATATTATAGTGAAGATGGGAATTTATTAAAAACAGAATATAAAAAACAAAAATTAAAAAATAATGGTTAAAAAGTTTTTAAATTAATTTTTTTATCTTTTAAAGGATTTTGATAGGAAATATAGAATAATCTTGTATAGAGGAGAATAAAAAACTTTGGAGGGATCTTATGTATAAGATTGGTTATCTTGGAACTTTTGAAAAAGTACCTCAAGTAGTAGAATATATTATAAATAGCGATATTAAAAAATTGGAAGAGGAGTATAAAAAAGGTTGGGATATAAATAAAAAAATTACTTTAAGTGAATTTACAACAGAGACCCCTTTGGAGATAGCTGTACAATGTGTAAAAGAAGAAGTTATAATATGGCTTTTAGAAAAAGGAGTAAAAGTAAAAGCTGAAATAGATGATTGGGTAACTCCTATTTCAAGTGTAGGACGTTTTTTATCTCCAGAGATGTGTGAATTATTAATAAAACACGGAGCATTAGAAAATTTAACTAAAAGGCAATATGAAAGAATTTTTGCTGATATTTACTATGGAAAAAAATTTGAAAATATAGATATTTTTGAAAAATATGGAGTAACAGTTAAAAAATATGGAAATAATTGTTTAAGAGAAGCTATCTATGATAAAAATAAAGAGTTAGCTCAAATGTTTTTAGACTATGGAGCTGATATAAATTATCACGAGTATGAAATGGTTTTTACTGATAATTCAACTCCTGTAATGGTAGCAGTTCAAAAAAATTCTCTAAAATTAGTAAAGTGGTTAGTAGAAAAGGGAGCTGATATTACAATTAAAAACAGATTTGGAGAAAGACCATATACAATAGCAGTCTTAAATAAAAACCAAGAGATGATAGAGTATATTAAAAGCTTAGAGCCAGTAGATTTCCATAATGAAGAAGCTAGAAAAAGTATAATAAAAAAATATAAATTACCAAAAGATATGGTAGAGTTCTTTGATAAGGGAGATTTAAAGATAGAGTTCTCTGAAAATATTGATAGCAAATATATTGAGTTTTTTAAATTGGAAGATGCAGTTGAAATGATTTGGAAAAGGAAAAAATATCTTTCTCTGGTAAAAGATTTGGAAAATTATTGGCTACATCTTTTATGGTATTCTAAAGAAAAAACATTGTATATTTTTGACGGAGAACACGAAGAAATTTATAAAATAGGAGATTGGAGTTATTTTATAAATAATTGTGAGGAAATTGTTGAAAAGTTTTTAACTGAAGAACTTTAAAAGAGGCTGATATTATGCTAGAAATATTTAATAAGAGAAAAATCTTTAGAATTTTATTTAAAGAAAAATTTTGAAAAAATTGAAATCTAAATAATAAAAATTATGCTTAGCAATAGGAATTTAAATATTTATATTATTTTACATTTTTTCTAGCAATTATCACAATTATAGACTATACTATTAATATAATATAATTTAGTTAATTTTTATATTGGAGGGGAACCAAATGAAACTAGCAGAAGCGTTAAATATTAGAGCAGATTTAAGACAAAGAATTTCACAATTAAAATCAAGACTTTTAAAAAATTCTAAGGTTCAAGAGGGAGAAGTTCCGTCTGAAAATCCTGAAGATTTATTAGCTGAATTAAATGGTAATTTAATAGAATTAGAAACTCTTATCAAAAAAATTAATAAAACAAATAGTTGTTCTTTCTATAATGGAAAAACTATTACTGATTTAATTGCTGAGAGAGATGTTTTATCCTTAAATCTGTCTATCAAAAGAGAATTTTTAGCAGATGCAAGTGAAAAAATAGATAGATATTCAAATACAGAAGTAAAAATTTTAAGTACAGTTGATATTCGTGAAAAACAAAAAGAAATAGATAAGCTTTCAAAAATTTTGAGAGAAACTGACATGAAAATTCAAGAATTAAACTGGACAACTGAATTACAAGATTAAAAAAATTGGTCAATTTATCAGGGTGAATGTTATCTCTAGTTAGTGGAGAATGGAACTAACAAATAAAAGAGCTTCAACGGAGTGAGAATTATTTTATTGATATACTCAGTATTGTTACAAGAGTACAATTCATTGTGTAAAGTTTATTACCAGACATTAACTGATAAATGGGTGGGATAGGGGAATTTATTTAAAAAATGCATATTTATTATAAAATACTATCATTTTTTGATAGTATTTTCTTTAAAAAGAGGTTTTACACTCAAAATAAAAGAATTAGATAGTTATATTTGTTTGATGTATAATAAAAATGAAGAAGTTGTCGTTTAAAAAGTTACTGTTTTAAATAAAAAAATCCATTGTAAA